>CAZAFM010000017.1:0-31119 GCA_964484395.1 uncultured Campylobacterales bacterium
AACCATGATGGTCATACCTCACAAAGATGATAAAAAATCAAAATCTTAAGAAAGGATAGTTATGCCAAAAATGAAGAGTGTTAAAGGTGCTTCAAAAAGATTTAAAGTCAAAAAAAGCACTATCAAAAGAGGGTCTGCTTTTAGAAGTCACATACTTACTAAAAAAGACTCAAAAACAACTAGAGGACTAAAAGCTCCAAAAGTTGTTCATAGCGCAAACTTAGATAGTGTTAAGTCTATGCTTTGCCTAAAATAGTGATTTATAGCCCGAGTTGTCATTTGACTAAAGTCCCCCATCAAGGGCAAGTTCGACAAGGTTCGACACCTAAGAATAAAAGGTAAAGGAATATTATGAGAGTAAAAACTGGTACAGTAAGAAGAAGAAGGCATAAAAAGGTTTTAAAACTAGCAAGAGGTTTTTTTAGCGGTAGAAGAAAACACTTTAGAAAAGCAAAAGAACAACTAGAAAGAAGTCTAGTATATGCATATAGAGATAGAAGAAGAAAGAAAAGAGATTTTAGAAGACTGTGGATTACTAGAATCAATGCAGCTTGTAGGTTGAATGATATAAGTTATTCAAGATTCACTCATGGTCTTAAAAAAGCAAACATCGAGCTAGACAGAAAGATACTAGCAGACTTAGCTATGAACAACCCAAAAGCTTTTAGTGATATAGTCACAGAAGCAAAAAAAGCGCTAGCTTAAAAGATAGAGGTCATCCCTCTATCTAAAATCTATAACCAACTCCGAGCATAAGAGCGTATGACTCCCATTTTACTTCATTTAGCTTATTATAACCACTTGCTCCATTACTAAAGTAGGTTATATCATCACCATTTTCTATTTTAAATTTTCTATACTCACCTTTTAGATTTAAGCTCCAATTTGATGTTATATCATAATCAACTTGCATATTCATCTTATGACCACTACCATTTCCAGTATGCTTAAAGCTAGGATTTTGGGCAAAGTCAGCTCTTAGGTTCCAATATCCCTTCCCTTCATATCCTAGCCAGTGGTAGCTATATCCAAGCATCACTTTAGAGTTAGTAGTTGGTCTAAATTCATAATCACCTCCAACATAGGGTCCTTTCCATAGTGTCTTATACTTACTATCTAGTCCTGCGTATGCAGATGTTGGAGCACCTATGACCCCTTTAGCGTTTTTTATCTTTAAGTGTTGTTCATTCCACTCATAGCCAACTAGTAAAATAAAAAGTGTGTTTTTTATATCGTATTTATATCCAAGAGCTGCTAGATAGTCAAATGATTCACTCCCTTTTCCACTTGAAATACTCCTAGAAAACTCTCCACTTCTTCCACTGTACAGATAGTCACTATCTCTAACCTCCCCATCATAGCTCACTCCATATCCAGCAGAGAGCTTCAATGCGTATCTTCCATCATCACCCTTAAGAGCAATTTTGCTATAGTATGACTTTAGTTTCTTCCACTCTAGCTCTGAGAGTATATCTGGGTTGTATGTCCTACCTCCAATAGTCGCAGGACCTGCTATATTCCATTTTAAATTATCCTCTTTAAGCCCTGATGAAAGCTCTACTGAGTAATTTGGACTTCCTAATTTACCACTGTTTTTTACAAGCTCATAACCTTGAAGAGAAAAAGGAAGAAGCATGGGTATAAAAAGCAAATATCTCATCTAAACCCCACTAAAGTTGATGTTAAAAACTGGTAGTAACATAGATACAACTATGAATCCAACAACAAGACCCATAAAAAGTATCACAGCGGGCTCAAGAAGTGCTAAAAACTTCTCCTGTCTATTCTGCACTTCAAAGCTATAGAGCTCAGATATATTTCCAAGCATCTCTGAGAGGTTTCCACTACTTTCACCTATGGAGATTGAGTGAATAAAGGATTTTGGCACTACTTCACTCTTATTTATACTACTAAGTGCCTTTGAGATAGACTTCCCTTCAACAACTCTATCTTTTATCTCACCAAAGTACTCTTGCATAGCTAAATTTCTAAAGGTTTGAGAAGCTAACACTATAGACTGGACTACTGGTACACCTGAGTTTAGAAGACTTGAAAAAAGGTTTGAAAACCTTGCTAGCTCTGAGACTAAAAAAAACTTACCTAAAAGTGGGAGCTTTAGGAGTGCAGTATCTATCTTATATCGAATATCTCTACTTCTTTTCACTACAACAGAGACAATAAGTATCAAAACAAGCAAAACTGAAGCCATATAAAATCCATAGTCTTGCATAAAGTTTCCGACAGAAATAACTATCTGGGTTGAAAGTGGTAGCTCTTGGTTTAGTTGTTCAAAGATTAATGAGATTTTTGGAACCACATAGTTAATCAAAAATATAAGTATTACAAATGACATTATAAATATAAATGCAGGATATATCATAGCATTTGAAATGTTTTTCTCTATCTCATAGTTTTTTTTAATAAGCTCTGAAAGCTCTGCTAATACTTTATCAAGAGTTCCTCCACTCTCGCTTGCTTCAACAGTTTTTATAAAGTACTCTGGCATTACAAATATAGCTTGTTTTTTTAGTGAGTAGGAAAAAGAGTTTCCTTCAGTGAGCATCTTGTGTATCTGAGTCATGAACTGCTCTTGCTTTTTGCTCTCTTGTTGCTCTTTTAGAAGTGATATAGCATTTATAAGTGATATACCCGATTTTAGGTATATAGAAAGCTCTTTTGCTAGTGCTGATAAATATGTAGGTGTTATCTTGTTGTATCTTGCAAATATAGAGAGTCTTAGGTCATCTAAAAAACTACCCTCTTTTTGCTCTTTTAGCTTCTCAACAAAAACACCTAGCTCTTTTAACTTTCGATAGGCTTCTTGAAGATCTTTTGCATCAATCCTTCCGCTCTCTTTTTTGCCAAACTTATTAATACCTTTGTAGGAAAATATCATTTACTCTCCATAGATACTTTCACTACCTCATCAACTGTAGTTCTACCTTCTTTTAAAAGCTCCAATGCACTATCTTTTAGTGTTCTTAGCCCTAAGTGATTTATAGCATACTCTTTGACAAAAGCATCATCTTTTGCTGATGTTATCATCTCTTTTATTTTGGAATCTATTAAGAGTAGCTCACCAACTGCTTTTCTGCCTTTAAAGCCACTATTTGAGCATGCCTCACAACCATGAGCATCATAAACCTCTTGGCTTTTATCTATCCCCAAAAGTTTAGCTTCAAACTCATCAACAACTCTTTTCTTCTTACACTCATCACAGAGTACTCTTACAAGCCTTTGAGCTAAGACTGCTAAAAGTGAAGATGCAACAAGATATCTCTCAACCCCAAGGTCTACCAAACGAGTAATAGAGCTAGCTGAGTCATTTGTGTGTAGTGTTGAGAAAACAAGGTGACCAGTAAGTGAGGACTGAATAGCAATAGAGCTTGTTTCTTTATCCCTCATCTCACCTATTAGGATTACATCTGGGTCTTGTCTGAGGATTGATCTTAGTCCTGATGCAAAAGTAAGACCTGCTTTTGTGTTTACTTGAGTTTGTGATATACCCTCTAGATTGTACTCTACTGGGTCTTCTATGGTCATTATGTTTACTTCACTGTTTTTCTTCATCTGAAGCATTGAGTAGAGTGTGGTTGACTTACCACTTCCTGTAGGTCCTGTTACTAGAATAATCCCATGAGGGTTTTTGATAAGTGACTTCATCTGCTCACTTATTGTACTATCAAGTCCTAAATCATCAAGTGTTGGTATACTCTCAGTCTGCATAAGCACCCTCATCACTATCCTTTCACCAAAGTGAGAAGGAATGGATGAGACCCTAATATCAAGGTTTACCCCGCCAATAGTTATCTGGGTTCTTCCATCTTGTGGGACCCTCTTTTCAGATATATCAAGATGCGAAATGACCTTTACTCTGTTGATGATACCATTTGTAGCACCCTTTGGTATATCTACATACTTTTGTAATACACCATCAACCCTAAACCTTATGACACTTCTATCTCTATATGGCTCGATATGAATATCAGAAGCACCACGCTTAACAGCCTGATAAAACACCCTATTGACAAACTGTATAACAGGGGCTGATTCTTCTGAGGTTAATAAATCCTGCCTATTTTGGAGCATATCCATAATGTCACTATCATCATCATCCTCAAATATCTCATCCTCTTCAGTATCTTTTTTTAGCTCTAGGCTTTTGGTATAGAGGTTTTCATACATTTCACTATCTAAGAAAAATATCTTCTCATTCTCACTATAGCAAGATATAAAAGCAAGTGGCGCAGCGTAGTTTGAAGAATCAACTCCTAACCCCTCCTCTTCATTATGTATCAAAGGAAGAAGGTTGTTTTTAAGAAGGAGTGATTTATCATCCCTATTTGCTAGCTCAAACTCACCTTTACTTATTCTAAATATCTCTTGCATCAATCATCATCCGTTACATTTATGTCTTCATGAAGTACACTTTGCTCTAAAGTGCCAAATTCAGACCTTACTTTCTCTGAAATACTATTAAGTCCTCTACCCTCTTCTACTACAAATGGGGTTAGAACTATAATTAGGTTTATTCTCTCATTCCTTGTAACCTCATGAGTAAAAATAGGACCTAAAAATGGTAGATCACCCAGAAGTGGCACTTTTGATTCTGAATTATGATTTAGTGTCTTCATAAGTCCTGCAATAACCACATCTGCACCATCATTGACTATTGATGTGCTTGTAACCTCTCTTTTTGTAGTTTTTGGAAGATTGTCTGTGTCTGAAAGAACCTCTTCTAGATTTGTAAAAACATCAAGTCTAACCTTGTTATCATTCATCACTTGAGGCTTAACTGTTAGGGTTAGCCCTATATCTCTATACTCAAAGCTAGTAACAGGCACATCTTCAGTATTTTTTTGCTGAGAAGTACTTGTTTTTGTAGGGACATTTTGCCCAACATATATTGAGGATTCTTGGTTATCAAGGCATAGAATAGTAGGTGTTGAGAGTGTTTTGGCAATACCGTTTTGTTTAAGAGCATTTATAACTGCACCTATTGCAAATCCATTATTGATTGCAGCATAGTCAATCCCTAATTTCCGAAGAGTGTCAATTGCTGGAGCACCACCTATGCCAGGAGCTGTATTTATTCTACCTTCAACCGCCCAGCCACCTCCTGCATTTGCTCCACCACCAAATATGTTATCTAGCTCTATCCCCATATTACTAGCTTTATTTTCGTTTATCTCAACTATATTAGCTTTTACAAAAACTTGCTTTCTTGGTTTATCTAGATTAAGTATGATACTTCTGTATGTCTCGACCTCACCCTCTTCAGCAAGAACAATAATAGCATTTAGGGATTTATCCATTGAGATGGCTGCTTTTTGACTATCTCCTTTTTCTCCAGTTTCATTTCTTGTTTTCTCTATATCTTGTAGAATTTTGACAACCTCTTCTGCTTTTGAGTTTTTAAGATAGATGACTTCTGCTCTTTTAGAGATTTTGTTATCCAAATCTATTTTTTTAATCATCTCTTGAACTTCTAAATGGTCATCTTCACTAGCTGCAATTATCACACTATTTGAAGTTGCATCTGCATATACATTTATAGGCTTTCTATACTTCTCTGATAGTTTGGCTGTGACCTCTTTTATTTGTGGGAAGACTTTACTTACATTTACATAGTCCATCTTTACCCAATTTAGCTCTACATCCTTTTGCTTGTCTATCTTTTTTACCATTGTTTTGATTTTATCTATTCCATCATTGTAGTCTGTAACTAGAAGATAGCCTAGCTCATCATTTGCATTTATTTTACCATAAGGTGAGAGAAAAGGTGTGATTATTTTGTTTATCTCTGTTGGCTTGAAATACTTTAGGTCAATTAGTTCAGTAGACATCTGAAGATTGTCCTCAGGCATGGCAGATTCTTGATTATCACCAAATGGGATATCTTGCTTTAGGGCATCATTGTTTTTGACAATCATAAAAAAGCCCTTATCCTCATAGTTTACTATCATATAGCCTTTGGTTCTAAGTATCATCTCATATATATCTAGTAGGTTCTCTTTTTTGATAGGTTTTTGAGATACAAAGGTAAAATTTCCAGGTATATCATCAGTAGATACAAAGTTAAGTCCTGTTACTTCACTTATCATTTTAGTTAGACTTGAGAGTGGAGTGTTTACAAAGTTTAGCTTTACAGTCTCCTCATCATTAGCTTTTAAAAGCGACGCACTGCTTAAGCAAAAAATCAAAACAATCTTAATTAACAACTTCATACTTCATCACCTTTTCTTGATTATTTCTTTTTATTGTAACTTCAAACTCTCTGAGATTTAAAACATCCTGATACTCTTTTAGAGCATCATTTATTGAGTTAAGTTTTTTTCCATTTATCCCCACTATCAAATCACCCTTCCTTACACCAAAGTTGTACAAAAAACTATACTGCTGCAAACCATTAACTCTTAAGCCCTGAAAGACAGAGCCCTCAACCTGCGGAACAACACTTACTGTCTTTAGAAGCTTTTCTGGCTTTTTTAAGTAGTTTTCTATAGAGCCTTGTGTCATTTTAAACTCTTGTGTATCTGACTCACCTACGGCATTTGCACTATTTTTCACATCAGGTGTATATGCAATATCCATAAATAACTCAATGTTTTTACCATCACTATTCTCAAACCTAGCACTCATCTCTTTTATAGCCTTTAGCTTAAAGCCTTCTAACTTCTCATCAATTCTTAAAACAGAAACATTAGCTCCATTTACAAGCATAGCAGCTGAGTCATCTGAGACATAAGTAGCTATTAGCTTCCAGTTATTAAGTATATTTGTCTTGTCAATCTTATTATTTACCCCTCTTATCTCATCTATCATACTTTGTGTAATATGGAATGGATTGAGGACATTCCCATCAATTCTAAATGAAGTTAGCTCAACACTTTTATTAACAATCTGTTTTTGCGTAAAAAAGTATGCAACTTGAGCAGACAATAACCCTAGTAACAATCCTATAATTGAAGCAGTAATTAAGCTATTTCTCATAGTTTGTACTCGAAAATAAATTTATCACCTTCAGACCTTGCTTTACTAAAAATCAAAGAGTTGTTGTTTTTAAAAACAGCCTCAGGAGTTACCTCAATCCTAAGCATACCCTCCGCTAAGTTTATACTTCCACTTCCTTCTCCAAACTCACCGCTAAAGTAGAATGTAGGCTTATGCGGTGACCAAAAACCAAGTAATACATTTACTCTATCAATTGTGGCAGGAAAAAGTGAGGCTAACATACCCTTTGTTTTAACTTCCTCAAGACTAAGCACATTTATCAAAAGTAGAACAAAAAGGTTGTCTGATTTAATCTCTACAGCATCACTACCTTCGTATGATATAGTAGTTGATACTCCATCTTCTTTAAGAGCTTCATAGGCTTCTATTTTAGCTCCAGTAAGACTTGAATATGTATTCACAATACCAGAAAAAGGAACAAAATAGAAAAAAGAGATGATAAACATATAACAACCTAACAAAATAGATAAAAATAACTTCAAAACATCACCTTCAAAAATATATCAAACCTATGGTCATCCCTCTCTTCTATCTCAAGAGTCTCAATAGAAAAACCCTTCTGAATAACACTCTTAACAAACCTCCATCCAATCTCTGGGTCAAGCCCCTCTAGTTTGTATTCAGCCACAGTCGAAGAGGTTTTATCATATGCGACAAAGTCTTTTAGTCCACTACTATCAATTAAATCTTTAAGCGCATTAGGAGAGTCTTTTTGAGAGTAAACATCCTTTATTGCACTTATCTCTGCAATTATCTTTTCACTTTTAAAATACTTGTTTGACTCTTCACTATAGTAAAAGTATGAAAAAATATAGAATACTAATACAACACCAAAAAGAGCTAGTGATGCAAATATATATACAAACCTTCTACTCACTTACAACTCCAACTCATATACAAAACTTCCTTCTCTACTCTGCTTAAACTCACTCTTGATATTTGATAAAAGCTTATCAACGCTATCTTTATTATCTGCTTCAAATACAACTTCCCAGAGACCCTCACTATTAAGTCTTAGCTCTTTTACATTCGCCTTCTCTATTCCTTTAATCTCTGAGATTCTATCAAAACCTCTCTTGATTTCTAACTGTTTTTCATACTCACTATCTAAATCTCTTTTCATGTACTCCAACTCAAGTGAACTTTTTTTGGCTAGATCTCCAAGCTTTTCATATCTATCTTGAAACTTCATAGCTCCATCAATATAAGCTACTCCTTCTAATACAAAGAGTATGGAGACAAACAAAACAAAAGATACAGCGACCTTGTAGTTTTCCTCTAGGTTATCTACTATGAGCTCTTTAAAATCCCTTGCTCCATAGATGAGCTTAAATTTACTCTCTTTTTTTTGTTCTAGAACTCCCTTTAGGCCATTTTGTATGGACTGGCTCTCTTCGCTCACACTACTGGGTAGATCAAAGAAAAAATCTCCCTCTTTTACAATAAGTCTACCATCTTCATAAAATCTAAAATCCTTATCAAGCTCAACTGAGGCAAATGAGATAGACTTTATCTTTTCTTTAGGGAACCCACTACTCTCAAGCTTGCTCTCAAATGAATCTTGGTCAAAGACAATAATATCATATACATTTTTTTCAGCTGTTTTGAATACAAAGTAGTCCTGTATCCCAGCAGGCACCCTACCTTGAAGCACACTTGGTGCAAGCTTCTTTGCTTTTTGAGTACTCAAAACAGGGATCATCTCTTTGAAATAGTAGTAAAAATTTGGTGATAAGATAACATGATAGCTATCACTATAATTATCTGTAACAACATAAGAACTACTATTTACATATGCGTAAGGGAGCTTTTTTACCATCTATATACTTTCAAATTTGACATTTTCCATCCAAGCAGTGAGTAGTTAAACCTATACTCAACATCTCTATTTGGTAGGTTTACTTTCAATCGTATTATAAGATTGTTAGTCTGAAATATGGGTGAAATTTTTTGCATATTCGCAATATCTTCAAGGTTATCTATCCCCATGGACTCTATAGATGTATATATCTTGTCATGCCTTGCTATCTTATCAACCTCATAACTCATAAGATTGACTGGCAAAGCTTCAGTAACACTTCTTGTGATGTAGTTCATATTTAGTCCATCACCACCATCAAACCTAACCACATCTTCCCATTCTAAATTAAAACTCTTTTTGTCATCTGCTAACTCTGCATACTTTGATAAAACAAGATTAAAGTCATCTATGTTTTTAATGTCACCCACAAATCCTCTGCCCTCTTTGCTTGTTAGTTTATAAGAGATTGTTTGTTTGGTTTTTGATGATATGTTTGATAAAAAAACAGCTACAAAAAGTTCAGGATCTTTAATATCAAACTCTCTTAAATATGGAATAAAAAACTCATCTCTAAACCAAGGATCCTTTATTGAGTTTATATTGGGAATTCCATCATTTACACTAATAACAATCTCAAAACCACCATCTAAAGAATCAATATTAAAATATAGAGGAAGATATGTAAGTTTTTTTATAAACTCCTCTTTTTTATCCTTCTCCATAGAGGCAAGTGGCTTTTTGATGGCTTTTTCTAAAAACGGAACCAAATCATAGTAAAATAGATTTTCTTGAGTAATAAGTCTCCTATCCCGCTCACTTTTTTGGATAAAAAATAGTCCATCCATAGACATAGTTACTAAGAGTGAAACAACCGCCATAGTCATAATAGTGCTAAAAAAAGCTATTCCACTTCTCAATCTTTTTCTCCAACATATAGTTTTAGATGAAGTGGTTTTTGCGACTCAAACTTCAGATATATCTCCACAAACTCCTTTGCGTATGTTATCTTAAACAAATCAACATTTTTTCCTAAAACATCAAGATAGTAATTAGTAGAGTTATTAAGTGAAAATGTCTTAGGAGCCTCTCCTCTAACTAGGTAGTTAACCCCTTCTTCACCTTCAACAACAGCCCATTTTACATAGGGCTTGCGAATATTATGAAGAGAAAATGAGCTTTCAAAATCTACTCTATCAAAATTCTTTGATACGCTTGAAGGCTTAATCTTAGCAGACTCTAGAAGGTCATAATATAGCAAATCAAGCACTCTTCTTTCATATCGTTTTTGATCAGCCTTTTGCATAACCTGCCTACTGGTCTTGTATGATGTCTCAAATAGGGTTGACAAAAAGAGTACTAAGAGTGTAAGGACTACTATAGAAACAAGAACTTCTATAAGAGTAAAACCTTTTTTATTTGAAGCGATAATACCTCACCCCCTCTTCACCCACCTGAATATTTTGGAAGTATAAATCAAGCTCAAGTGTGAGGTTATAATCTAGTTGATACTCATAAGTAAATACATCTTCATCACTACCTCTATCAACACTTAACTCTGGCATATCTATATCTTTTAGTTGTGAATAATCATCAATTGTTGCTAAATCATCTCTAGAAGAAACTACCAAAGATGAGAGATCTAACCTACTGTCATTAGCATAAGTGGTACCCTCTATATTGGCACTAGATAGCTTCATAAGCGCTACACCAATCAAAGCTAAAAGCACTATGGATACAACAACCTCCATTAGTGTAAAAGCCTGCCTATTCATTGCTTAGGCTCATTAATCGATACTTATTTGAAAAAAGCATTTCTTTTGCATCATTAAAGTTACTTTCTTCATACTTATTCCAGAGCATTGGTCCATAAGCTATGTAGTTATCCTCATACTCCAAAACTGCACTATCAAACACAGCATTTGGCATAAGCTTATAAACAAACTGCACATCTTTACCATATCTAACCTCAGATTCTAAGAACTCTTTATCTAATAGCCTCTGATCCATCGTAAAAAAGTGCATCTTAGCATTACTTGGAAACTCAATCTCATCTTCAAGTATACCATCTACCTCAAGATAGCAACCATCTCTAAAGCATATAAGCTTAACCACAGAATCATATCCATACCTAGCTTCAAGCATCTTCTCTCTAAAGTCCTGCTTTGAGCCTTTTGGCTCAAAACTTCGTTTATCAAAAATAGCAAATGCTAGATAGTAGACTACCCCCATAATGAGGATAACAACCATAAGTTCAAAGATTGTAAAAGAGCGCTTCAAGCTATTATTTTGAATCACTATACTTTATATCAGCATCTATCTCTTCACCACCCTCTTCTCCATCAGCACCAAGAGAGATTATCTCAAAACCTGAGCCATCTTTGAAATATAGATACTCATTCGCCCAAGGGTCTTTAGGTATGCTTTTACCTCCTAAATACCCTCCTCTAGCGTAATTTGGAAGGTCTAAATCCTCTGGCTTTTCTATAAGTATCTCAAGTCCCTCCTCAGTTGTTGGATACCTACCATTATCAAGTCTAAACATATTTAGAGCCTCTTCAAGTTGCTTCATCTGTACTGTTGTTAGCTTCACTTTAGCATCATCACTCTTTCCAACTAGATTTGGAACAACAATAGCTGCTAAAAGTCCCAAGATAACAATAACAACCATAAGTTCTATAAGTGAAAATCCACCTCTTTTAACTCTCTTCATTCAACACCTTTTTTTGTTTGGATTATACAAGTGTTTGGATTTATATATAGTTAAAAGCAGAAATCAAACAACAAACTTAAGCTAAATTGTGTCTGTAAATAAAATTTTATGTTAATTTAATATTTATGCTCATAAAATATGGTATTAAAATTAAAATCAGGAGGGATTATGAAAAAATCACTACTAGTTGCTTCACTTCTTTGTGGAACACTTCTAAGTGCGGGAGAATTTGAGATAGGGCTTGGTGCACAACTTATAAAACCAGATGGTAAATTTAAGTATGGTAAATCATCTACCGCTACTGAGATTGATTTAAAGAGTGATTTAGGAATTGATGATAGAAAAGTATCAGCAAAACCTTATATGCAGTATAGCTTCGGAAGTCACAAGATTTTTGCAAACTATGAGTACTATAGTGCTGATAGTACAGAACTTCTTAATAAAAACATAAACTTTGATAACAAAGTATACGCAACTGGGACAAACCTATATAGTAAACTAGAGTATAATTGGTTTCAAACAGGATATAGATACAAGGCCCTAAAGAAAAAAGACTCATACAGCCTAGGAGTAGGTGTTGATGTTAATGTCATAGACCTTAAAACAGAGCTCAAAAACAACACTAATAGTAGTAGCTTTGATGAGACACTCCCTCTACCAACTATTGCACTTGAAGGTGATGTAAACATTCACAACTCTTTAGCACTAGTAGGAAAAGCTTCATTTCTTCCAGCAGGAAAAGTTGACTACCAAGAGTACTATGGCGGCGCTAAGTGGGAGTGTTTACTTGTTGATAATGTCATACTAAACGCAGGCTATCAGTACAAAAAACTAGATCTTGATGTAGATGATATTGATGGTCATCTTGACTTTTCTGGCTTTTACATAGGGGCAGGGTATAGGTTCTAAACCTCCCCTCTTCTAGCACTTCATATTTAATTAAACTTATATTATGTAATTAGATGTTAAGATTATGAAAAAGATTTAGGGGTGGCATGAAAATCTTTTTACTAGAAGATGATAAGAGCTTGAACTCAATACTGTGTGATTTCCTTACCTCAAAAAACTATCAAGTTACTTCATTCCTAAGTAGCAAAGAGGCTATTGAGCATATATTTAATGATTTTGATATCTACTTACTTGACCTGAATATGCCTGATATAAACGGGCTTGAGATACTAAGAACCATTCGGGCTAAAAATCAAAGCACACCAGTAATAGTCATAAGTGGAAAAACAGATATTAAAAGCGTTCTTGAGGGCTACAAATTAGGATGTAGTGACTATCTAAGAAAGCCTTTTGATGCTAGAGAGTTACTAGCTAAAATAACTACACTTACAAATAGTACATCTCAAGTAATAAAACTATCTTATAACTGCTCTTATGACTTTAGCACCTCATCACTCAACCATGGAGACAAAAAAGTCAATCTAACCAAGAATGAAACTAAGATTTTAAACTATCTTATAAAACATCAAGGACAAGTAGTTTCAAAAGATAAACTATCAAAATATATATGGGATGAAGATTCAAAAAAAAGTGATGAGGCGTTAAGAAGTGCTATTTTTAGACTTAGACAGAAACTGCCTAGAAATCTTATTAAAAGTCACTTTGATATGGGTCTTTCAATAGACTAGATTATCGGTAACCCATATCTTCTATACTTTTTTTGTTATTTGTCCAGTTTTTGACTAATTTTACAAATAGTTTTAGGTATATCTTTTTTCCGCTAAACTCCTCTAGCTTTAGCCTAGCATCTTTTCCTAGTCGCTTTAACGCTTCTCCACCCTTGCCTATAACTATACCTTTTTGGCTCTCTTTTTCAACCACCACTATAGCAAAAACCCTATCTAGGGTGTCACTCTCCTCAATACTCTCTATAACAACATCACTACCATAAGGTATCTCATCACTAAACTTATCAAACAGGGTCTCGCGGATAAGCTCTTTGTATATATCTTTTACATAAACATCACTTAACATATCTTCTTCATAATAGAACTCACCCTCGCTTAAATGCTTTACCACACTATCTAAAAATAGTTCTTTCCCTCTATCTTTTGTAGCACTAAGAGGTATAATCTCCAAAAATCTATCACTATACTTTGAGTACTCTAGAAGCTTTTTTGCTAGCTCATTAGCATCCACAAAGTCACACTTTGTTAGAACAACTATATGTTTTCTACCCTTGGAGTTTTCCAAAAACTGTTCATAGTCTTTCAAAGAGTCAGTAACTGGAACCAAAAAGCAAGTAATATCACAATCTTCAAGCGCCCTCAAAGCCTCACTCATCATAAATTTGTTAAGCTCTCTCTCTTTTTCATGAAGTCCTGGAGTATCTACAAACACTATTTGAGAGTTTTTATGCAAGACTATTATCTGCATTCTTTTTCTAGTGGCATTTGCCTTTTTAGAGACCATTGCAAGCCTCTCTCCTAAAACCCAGTTTAAAAGTGTGCTTTTTCCAGCATTTGGACGACCTAGAACTGCTACAAAACCAGATTTTTTAGGAGGGGACATTAGAGGATATACCTAGCACTATCTACATCTTCTATGAGGTCACTTAGTTTTTCTTCAACAAGCTCTTTTGTGATAACTATACTCTCTCCACTCTTAGTATCAGCATCAAAACTTATATCTTCAAGTATTCGCTCAACTACAGTATGAAGGCGTCTTGCACCTATATCTTCTGTTTTCTCATTTGCCATCTGTGAGTACCTAGCAATACTTTTAATAGCATCATCATCAAACTTTAATTCAACACCCTCAACACCTAGAAGTGCTTTATACTGAAACAGTAGTGAGTTTTTTGTCTGAGTAAGTATCTGATATAGTGCATCTTCACTTAAAGAGCTAAGCTCTACTCTTAGAGGAAACCTACCTTGAAGCTCTGGAATAAGATCACTAGGCTTACTTATATGAAATGCACCAGCTGAGATAAAGAGTATATGGTCAGTCTTTACTTGACCATGCTTGGTACTAACTGAAGAGCCTTCAACTATCGGTAGTAAGTCTCTTTGAACACCCTCTTTACTCGGGTCTTGACGGTTAGATGAGCCACTACTAACTGCTATTTTATCCATCTCATCTATAAAGACTATTCCACCCTGCTCTGCTCGCTTTAGCGCCTCTATCTTTATGGCCTCACTATCAAGCACATTTTCACTAGCTTCTACTTTGAGAATATCTTTTGCCTCTTTGACAGTTACCTCTTTTTTTGTGTTCTCTTTGTTTAGTCCTGCAAATATATTTCCTAAAGATTCTTGTACCTTTACTATTTCAGGTGGAACATTTGAGTCATTAAAATCCAAACTCTTTTTTGATACACTTATCTCAACCTTTAGGTGATCCACTTCACCTTTTCTTACCCTATCAGCCATCTTTTTAAAGCTCTCATCATACTCGCTTTTTTTCTGCTCACTTGCGCTTTTTGGGAGTGGCGGAAGAAGTCTCTCTGTTATTTTGTTTATTACATACTCATCTATATTGCCTTTGTTTTTCTCTTTTTGCTCCTCTTTTACTATCCTAAAAGACTCTGCTACTAAATCTCTTATCATAGACTCCACATCTCGTCCCACAAAGCCAACTTCAGTATACTTACTAGCCTCTACTTTGATAAAAGGAAAACCTAGCATCTTTGAGAGTCTTCTTGCTATCTCAGTTTTACCTACACCAGTTGAACCTATCATCAAGATATTTTTTGGCATTATCTCATCTTGTATCTCTTTTTTAAGCTGCATTCGTCTATATCTGTTCCTTAGAGCAATTGCTACTGCTTTTTTAGCTTCCTTCTGTCCTATGATGTACTCATCTAGAAACTCAACAATCTGCCTTGGAGTTAAATCTTTCATATGTCTCCTAAATAGTTAATGTTCGTATATTTGTATTTGTATATATGCAGAGGTCACCTGCTATTTTAAGTGACTCCTCTACTAGCTCTTTTGGCTCTAAATCAGCATGATTTACCAATGCTCTTGCAGCTGAGAGGGCGTAGTTTCCTCCACTTCCAATAGCTGCTAAACACCCATCTTCTGGTTCTACTACATCACCAGTTCCACTTAAAATAAAAATATTTTCACGATTTAGAACAATCATCATCGCCTCAAGGCGTCTTAGATATTTATCTTTTCTCCACTCTTTAGAGAAATCTACGACTGACTTTAGAAGTTCACCCTTTCTGTTTTGAAGTATGCCTTCAAACATATCAAAAAGGTTAAAAGCATCAGCTGTACTTCCTGCAAAACCAGCTAGTATTTTGCCATGATAGAGACTTCTTAACTTATTAGCATTACCTTTTAATATAGTATTTCCAAAGGTCACTTGCCCATCTCCACCTATAACTGCTAGCTTTTCACTTTTATAAGCTAGTATGGTCGTAGCATCAAACATCCTCAGCCACCACATCTACTTTTAGCTTACCATGTATCCCATGTCCTAGTTTTATATCCACCTCATACACTCCAGTGGCTTTTAGGGGGTTGTCTATCTCTATACTTTTTTTATCTACTTCAATACTGTTCTCTTTTTGCAGAGCCTCTGCTATCTCATCTTTTGTTATAGCTCCAAAAAGCGCACCATTTGCACCTACTTTTTTGGAGACTTTTACAGAGATGGCTTCTAGTTGTTTTTTTATACCCTCTAGCTTCTCCATCTCATCTTTAAGTCGTGCTTCTTCGTTTTTTCTATCCTCTTCCCACTGCTCTATGACTTCAGGAGTTGCAAGCTTTGCAAAGCCTTTTGCAATAAGGAAGTTCTGTCCATATCCCTGTTTTACATCTTTTATTTCACCAGCTTTTCCTAAGCTTTTTACATCTTTTATAAGTAGTACTTTCAAAAATCCTCCTAATACAATCTAACAATAATTATAATTTTGTGAGTTTACATTAAAAGAGTTTGAAAGAGGATTAAATAACTAACCTTACGCACATATAGGCAATATTTATCCAGATTTTGTAAAACTCAGACTGTAGCGACAGTAGACCCTTTACAACCCTATCTCCAAGAACAAACCCTCCCTTCGCTCTAAGCCTCTATAGATTATAATCTAGTCATAAAGAAATCTAGCGTCACGGCTCTTTATCTATCATTTGTAGGCTAGTTATGGTGTCTTTCCTGAGGTGTTTTGTATACAAATGTATACCAAAGCCCAAATGCCAAAATGGCAAAAGATATGATAAGTATCTCCATCTAGTCCTCCTTGTATTTATTGGTTGCACCAATTGCAATGATGCTTATGCTTATAAGTATGATGATGCTATCAACAAGGCTAAAACCATTTGTAAACACAGTATACATACCATTTACAAGTAGTCCAAGTCCTACATCAGCGATAATCTCACCTACAATCTTTCTGTTTTGAAACCATCTTTTCTTCATATAATGATTATACCACAAATACCGTCCAACTCTAAGACAAATAACCCATTTTGTCTATGGTAGCATGTATGGATTTTTTGATATAATCTACTAATGAAAAAACCAACAGGTAAATCTCTATGCCCATAAGACCTTTTATAAAAAAACCAAGAGCTTTTATATCTCCACTACTCTCCAAGCAGAGTATAGACAAAGAGAGTTTTGAGCGTTTTAGACTCGCTATATCCACATATATAGACAACCTAAAAGCAGAATATGCCACATCTCAGAGTGAGCCAAACATAGTCACAAATGCCCTCAAGCCATTTTTTGAAGCTCTAGGATACACAAGTGCTACTCATTCGCAAAAAGGTCACAGCGGAATCGACCTCATCCTAAAAAACAGCGATGAGAAACCAGGTGTCATCATAGAGGCAAAAAAAGAGGGCTCAAGAGAGTTTATCACCAAAGATAGCTTAAACAAAAGAGCCCTACATGAAGCGGTTTTGTACTTCATGAGAGAAAGAGATAGGGGCAACTTAGCACTTTATCACATCATCATCACAGATTTTTACCAGTTTTATCTCTTTGATGCAAAGGACTTTGATAGACTTTTTTGGCAGAACAAACAGATAAAAAAGCTCTACACAAACTACAAAGACCCATCTATATTAGGAGATGGAACTAGCTTTTTTTATGAGGGACTACAAAGAGAGCTAGAGAGGACAAAGGCTGATCTCATAGATGACCTAGAGATAGAGTGTGCCTACTTCAACCTAAAAGAGTATGAGAGCTTAGATGAGAAAAAGAGCATAGCACTCTACAAACTCCTCTCATCTGATACACTACTAAAAGAGTTTAACCCAAATGATGCAAACTCTCTAAACCGTGAGTTTTATAGTGAGCTACTCCACATACTAGGACTAGAGGAGGTAAAAGAGAGTGGCAAAAAACGCATCAAACGCTCTAAAACACAAGAGGGCGGAAGCCTCTATGAAAACATCCTAGATAAGCTCATCACCTATGGCAAGCTAGACCCAAAAGCAGATGAGGAGCTAAAGCTAGATAGTGTCCTCTCTCTCCTTGTGATATGGCTAAATCGTATACTTTTTCTAAAGCTAGTAGAGTCTCAAGTCATCATATGGAGTGATGGAGAGAGCAAAAAGTTTCTAAATAGCAAAAAAATAGCAGGATATGATGAGCTTGAAAACCTCTTTTTCAAAGTCCTAGCCAAAAAGCCAAGTGAACGAAGTGAGCCTCTAAGGTCAAAGTTTGTCGATGTGCCGTATCTAAACAGCTCTCTTTTTAGCATATCTAAAGAAGAACAAGAGCTTCTATACATCTCCAACCTAGACCCAAACAAAGAGCTATCATACTACAATAAAACCATCCTAAAAGATGTAGATGGCAAAAAAAGAAAAGGCAGTACAAACCCTCTTTTTTATCTTTTTGAGTTTTTGGATGCGTATGACTTTAGTAGTGAAGGAAGTGAAGAGCTACAAAGTGAGAGTAAATCCCTAATAAACGCAGCAGTCTTAGGGCTTATCTTTGAAAAGCTAAATGGCTACAAAGATGGGAGCTTCTACACACCAAGCTTTATCACTATGTATATGGCAAAGCAGAGTGTAGAAAAAGCACTCATAGAGAAGTTTAATGCTAAAAAAGGATGGAGTGCTACATCTATCACAGACATCTACAACAATATAGGAAAAAATATAGAAGATAAAAAAGAGGCAAATGAGATCATAAACTCTCTTTTAGTATGCGACCCAGCAGTGGGAAGCGGTCACTTCCTAGTCTCTACGCTAAACCACCTCATCTACATCAAAGACAAACTAGATATCTTGCTAGATAGTGAAGGTAAACGCATCCGTGACTATGATATAGAGATAGTAAATGATGAGCTAATCATCAAAGATGAGGATGGAGAGCTTTTTGAGTATAGACGCACTAGCAAAGAAAAAACATGCATCCAAAAAACACTCTTTGAAGAGAAAAAATCCCTGATAGAAAACTCTCTCTTTGGCGTAGATATAAACCCAAACTCAGTAAGTATCTGTCGCCTAAGGCTATGGATAGAGCTACTCAAAAACTCCTACTACCATGAAGATGGAAACCTTGAGACACTGCCAAATATCGACATAAACATCAAGTGTGGAAACTCTCTAATCTCTCGCTACTCACTCACTGATGATATAAAGACAAAAAACATAAAAGCCACCATAGATGAGTACAAAGAGCGCATCACTGACTACAAAGAAAACATCGGTGATAAAATAGCCATACAAGGAGCCATAGATAGACTAAAAGAGCAGTTCAAACTCACTCTAAAAGCAGGCTACAAACACAGACAGACCCTAAAAGAGAAGCTAAAGCTCTATGTTTATGAGTTTGGGTTTGAGGGGCTTAGTAAAAACCTCACACTTGAAGCAGTAGAGTTTGGCTATCTGCCACAAAGCAAACTCATAGATGATGATAGTGAGCAAAAAAGAAAGCTAAAATCCACCCTCTCTAAAGAGATAAAAACTCTTGAGGATAAAATATCTGAGTTTGAAAGCGGGGAGGTCTATGATAGTGCTTTTGAGTGGCGATTTGAGTTCCCAGAGGTGCTGGATGAAAATGGTGAGTTTATAGGCTTTGATATAGTCATAGGAAATCCACCCTATATATCTCTAAGTAAAATAAAATCAGTAGACTATGGCACTTTTGGCTATGAAGCTTATGATAAAACAGGAGACATACTCTCTCTTTTTGTAGAAAAGGGTATGACGCTCCTAAAAGAGGGTGTAAACCTATCTTTTATACTCTCAAACAGTTGGCTAAAAACAAGATATGGAGAGCGACTAAAAAGAGTTTTTGAGATAAACACTCTAGATGTAAAAACCATAAACTTTGAAGACTCTCAAATCTTTGGTGAAGCGACAGTTGAAAGCTGTATACTCTCACTCACAAAAGCTAGTGAGCATAGCTCTAAAACCATAACCATCAAAGAGTTTAATCCCAAAAATGCAACTCCTATGCTTCTAGAGCAAGCCATAACATCTAGCTCTATAGATGGTGATGCAGACCAAGTCCTAATGCAAAAAATAGAGTCAAAAGGCAAAAAGCTAAAAGAGTGGGATGTGTCCATATATCGTGGGGTTTTAACTGGCTACAACAAAGCTTTTATCATCGACACAGGGACAAAAGAGCAACTAGTAGCAAAAGACCCAAAAAGTAGTGAGATACTAAAACCACTTATCAGAGGTAGAGATATACAAAAGTACACTATAAGCTGGGCTGATATGTGGCTTATAAACACTCATAACAACCCACCAATAGATATAGAAAGCTACCCTGTGCTAAAAGAGCATCTACACACCCACTATGACAAACTAGAAAAACGACAGGACAAAGGAAAAACACCATATAACCTTAGAAATTGTGCTTATTTGAGTGATTTTGAAAGACCAAAAATCATCTGGGGTGAAATATCAGATAAGCCAAAGTTTGCTTATGATGATAGCGGATACTTTCCAGAAGCAACAAGCTTTATTTTATCTGGCGAAGATTTAAAGTATCTTTTATCGATTTTGAATTCAAACTTGTCAAAATGGTACTTTGAAAAAATATCAACTACTACAGGAATGGGAACAAATAGGTGGAAAAAATTCAAACTAGAGTTTTTGCCAGTCATAGATACAGAAGATAAAGAGCCTTTCATAGACCTAGTGGATAAAATCCTAGAAGCCAAAAAGCAAAACCCACAAGCTGATACAAAAGAGCTAGAAAAGCAGATAGATGAGATGGTCTATGATTTGTACGACTTAGACGAAGAAGAGATAAGAATCGTAGAGAAAAAATAAAATATGGGAATTAATAACAGACAAAGAAGAAAAGAAAAACAAGTCAGATTAAAAAAGAAAAAACAACAGAATAGAAAAGTTAGAAAAACAACTTCTAGTGACAGTGGGTTACAATTTTTAGAAAATCCATTTGCCAATATTTCTGAAACAGGCAGAAAAGTAATATTCAATGAAATACAGAAAGTTAATGAAAAAAACTATAAAGAATCACTAGAAAAGCTACAAGAACTATTCAAAGAGTATAGTCCTTTGGCAATTTTAAGCTTTATGTCAAGTTATGGGTTAACTGTAGGCATTAGGAAAAACAAGATTGAAAGCCATAATAGAAAAATAAGTCAAGCCAATGTTGAAGTTTGTCAAGCTCTTATATTACAAATTGAAGCTGAAAATTTAGAAAATAAAGCACCTATGCCAGACATCTTACAAAATATTTTAGAATTATCAGAAAAACTTCTAAAATCAAACCAATTTAAAGATATAAACTCATCAATTTTTGATTTGTCAACGGATAAATATTATATAGAATATATTAGAAGTCTTGTAATCGGATATACCCAAATTGTAAGAAATTGGGGTAATTACAATCAGGTGAAAAATATATCTAGAGAGTTGTATTCAAATTTAGATGATTTATTGATAGGTGAATATAATTTTACGACATCAAATTTAATTGAATTTTTTAGTCATCTTGTTAAAACTATAGAGGATAGAAACACAATTACTTTTAATGTGTTTGCAGAGCTAAAAAAAATAAACAGTATTGAAGAGATGATTTATAGATATTATGAGCTTGCCAACTTGAATAAATTAGAAGCAGAGGAACTGATAAGCTACTTGAAGAACAAAGGTGTTTCTAATCATGAAGATATATTTATGCTTCTTTATAGCTATCATACTGACCGGCACTTACCAACAAATTACATATTTAATTGTAGTGATGTAGCTAGAGAATTAACTATAGATGAAAAAATTGTTATTTCAATCTTAGAAACTTTTTCTTATAGATTTGGTAGTTTAAAAGATAAAAAAACTGAGCATTTATTTTTAGATAATCCTATCTGGACTAAACCGATTATACTAATAAGTGCAGAAGAGTTTTTTTGCCCAATGCCACAACTTTTTTTTAGTTTTATACTTAAATCATTTGATAATTTGATCGTAAAAATTGATAAAAATAAACTATCTGATGTTAAAGCTGAATATTTAGAAAACAAAATTGAAGAGATTGTCAAAACAAGATTTCCTGATGAAAATACAGTTCGAAGTATAAAGTGGTGGGGAGTTGAAGATGGAAAAGAGAAAGAGTTTGAGACAGACTTGATTACTTTTATAGATGTTTATGCAATTATATTTGAGGCTAAATCGGGAAAAATAACAGACTCTGCATTAAGAGGCTCACCAGATAGATTGAAGAAGAAAATCAATGAATTATTAATCGAACCAAATATTCAATCAAAAAGATTAAAAGAAAAGCTAGAACTTTTAATAAAAAATCCAAATATTAATGATGAGTTAAGGCAAAAATTACCTGTTGATTTAAATAAAATCAGAAAAGTTTTAAGAGTTTCTGTAACATTGGAAGATTTTGCATCTTTGCAATCTAATATCTACGAGTTAAAAGAAACTGGATGGATACCTGAAGATTACAATCCTTGTCCTACAATGAATATCGCAGATTTTGAAACAGTTTTTGATATATTTGAAAACCCCACACAAATAATAAATTATTTGGAAGTTAGGGAAGAGTTGGAAAGTGTTATTAAATATAAAGGTGATGAATTGGATTTGGTTGCTGTTTATATGGAAAATCATCTAAATTTGGCAGAAATTAATCCTGAAGTATCCTTAATTATTACTGGAATGTCAAACAAAATAGATGAGTATTATCAGCTAATAGCATTTAACCAAAGCATTGAAAAACCAAAACCAAAAATGAATAAATATTTTGAAAAAATATTGATTCAAATTGAAGAAAGAAAGCCTGAAGGCTGGGTTCAATTGGGAAGTGCAATTTATAGATTATATCCTGACGATCAATTGAAAATCGTTAATATGTTAAAGAAGATAAAAAACTATGTTAGTAAAAATTGGCGCATAAAAGGTCATAATAATATTTTAAATTATGTATCTCCAAAGTCGTCTAATTATGCTTTTGTCTTTATTGTTTTTTGTGAAAACAATAAAGGCAAAAAAAAGGATTTTCTAGAAGAAGCTATTGCTATAGGGCTTGAAACTGAACATGTAGAGTATTGTTTGGGTATAGGGATTAATATTGACAGAAGTGATATGCCATATGCAATTATAGGAATGTCAGAAAAACTATCTCAAAAATCAGAGCCTATAAAATGACAATGAAAGCAAAGAGCGCAAAAAATCTATTATCGATTTTGAATTCAAACTTGTCAAAATGGTACTTTGAAAAAATATCAACTACTACAGGAATGGGAACAAATAGGTGGAAAAAATTCAAACTAGAGTTTTTGCCAGTCATAGATACAGAAGATAAAGAGCCTTTCATAGACCTAGTGGATAAAATCCTAGAAGCCAAAAAGCAAAACCCACAAGCTGATACAAAAGAGCTAGAAAAGCAGATAGATGAGATGATCTATGAGCTTTATGGTTTGAGTAGAGAGGAGATAGAGATTGTTGAAGGAGATTTAAGATGAGAGATTTAGATTTCTACAAAAGACGCGAAGAGTATCTAAGGATAGGTAAAAAAGCAGTCTATGAAGCACAAAAGAGAAGCCTAGAAAACGGTGTACCTAATGTATATAGCAAAAATGGCAAACTCTACTACCAGCTCCCTGATGGAACTATAACAAGCGAGACACCAAAAGAGTATAAGGACTGAAGAATTCCACTTGGTGTTTCGCTAGACTCTTCACTGCGTTTAGAGTGATGGTCTATATGCGCTATTATGTTATAATCAAATCAAAAAGGCTGGGCTATGGAACAGTTGACTATAAGCTATGACAGTAGTATCAAAGAGCATATTATGTGGTTGCTAACTTCACTGCCTAAAGGAAAAGTTAGGATTGAGGATGTGAAAAAAAATGACAAGCTTTTACAATCTCTAAAAAAAACAGAGGGTATACTTTCATCTAAAAATATTGACCCTATAGCATATCAGAGAGAGATTAGAGAAGACAGATGAAATATCTTGTAGACACAAATATCTTTATCTATCATTTTAATAAAGATAGCCTTGCTACTCATTTTCTTGAAAACAATGCAGGAGAGTATGCCATATCATTTGTGACCTTTATGGAGTTGCTTGGTTTTCCAGATATAGATGATAGTATGACTGAGTCTATAAGAGATTTTCTTGGAAATATTAGTGTCAGAGGTATGAGTGATGAAATAGTAGAGATGTGTATAAAAAACAGAAAAGATAAAAAAATTAAATTAGCCGACAATATAATAGCAAGCACGGCTCAAGTATATGATTTGATACTTGTTACAAGAAATATAGATGACTTTAGAAGTCTAAACCTAAATACCTACAATCCTTATGAGATATGATGTGGACTGATACATAATTTTACAAACTTAGTAAAATAAAGTAAAATAAGCCCTATCAATAAAAAAGCAGAGGTGTAGTGATGCTGACACTAAAAATAGAAAACCCAGAGATTGAAAAGATTTTTTTAGATGGTTTTGGAAGTAATAAAGAGAGTTTTTTCGCGTTTATCAAGGAGAGCTACGAGAAGACAAGTTTGCTAAATAGCCTTGATAAGTCAATCAAGCAAGCTAAACTACAAGAAGATGGGGAGTTACCAGAGACTACGCTAGGAGAGCTTATAGATGAGCTTGAAAATAGTACCAACCCCAGAGTTTAGCAAACAGACTAAAAAGCTTTCCAAAGAGTACAAGAATCTAGTAAATGATTTAAAAAAACTACAGGAATTATTGATTCAGAACCCACTATCTGGCACAAGTCTTGGTAATGGATGCTATAAAATACGACTTGCCAACTCCTCTATTCCTACAGGTAAAAGTGGTGGTTTTAGAGTTATAACCTATTGCATTGATAAAAATGACACATTAAGACTTTTGCTAATCTATTCAAAAACAGAGAGGAGTACCATTACCGATAAAGAGTTATACGATGTGCTGAAAAATAACGGATTAGCATGATAAATATTACAAACAGATGCAAACAGACTCTTCACTGCATTCAGAGTGATGGAGAGGTCTGTTACAAAAAGTGTATATTAGCCACTGAAAATAAGGCTATTTGGTACTCTATCATACCAGACGGTATTTTTCTCATCACTATCGCTACATAGGATTTTGTAGGCTAACAAAATCTCTTTGATTTCACAAAAAACTTTCGATAGGTTGCGTTGTTTGATGTACTCATATTGATATATAAATTCATCCAAGTCATTTTCAAACTCACAAAAGTCATCCCCATAAGCTTCAAGCACACAGATACAGACAAACCAACCGACATAAGATAGGTTAAAAGAAGATTTATTGATACTGTCATAGTCTGATGTGTAATAATCATCTAGATGAGCAAAGCCTTTATAGTTGTTAATGGCTTGAAAGTCATAGAGATTATTTTTAAAAAACGCATAATGGGGAGATTTTGATAAAACTTTTTTTGCCTTTTCTTTGTACTTTTTCATAGTTCTGTTCTTGTTATGAAATATGTAAAAAGTTATTGTATCACAAATTTATAGCTCATATTTCTTATGCTTAGAGAGAGATGTATCAAGTTGTGTGTATTATATGTTATAATCAAACTAATACTAGAGAGGATAGGATGTGATTTATAGTTTTGAGTGGGATACTAATAAAGCCAAAACTAATTTTTCAAAGCATAATATAAGATTTGAAGATGCAGTATCTGTCTTTAGGGATAAAAATGCTATCTCTATCTATGATGAGAAGAATAGCGCTAAAGAAGATAGATGGGTTACTATTGGTATGGATTTTAAAACAAGAACCATGGTTGTTATACACACATTCGTTTATGTAGATTCTAAGAGTTGTAATATTAGAATCATTAGTGCCAGAAGGGCAACCAAAAAAGAACAAAGAGAGTACAAGGACAGCCTATGAAAAAAGAGTATGACTTTTCAAAAGGTGAAAAAGGAAAATTTTATCATCCTACTGCCAAGTTTAGTATTCCTATATATCTTGATAAAGATATAGAGGAGTTTGTATTAAAAATAGCAGAAAAGAAAAAAAGTGATGTAAGCAGTATAGTAAACCAGATACTTGCAAAAGATAGAGAGCTTGCAGAGCTTGTAGCAGTGAAACCATGATTTATGTTGTCGATGTAGGCTAATACACCTCCTCTTCAAAAAAACTAAAAACCCATTCAATAACAAGATACTCAATCATAGCAATTGGGAAAAATAGCAAAGATGCAAATGCCCCTGCTAACAGTGCTGAGCCAGCATCCATATCGGGAGCAAAAAAATAGAGTAAAGTAGCGTTTATAGCGATAACTATCAGTAAAATATCCTCTCTCATGACTTTTCCTCCTATGGACTTCCTGCTACATACCCAAGACCAAGAGCTAAAGCAAGCTTTGTAGTTTTGGTAGGCTTTCATTTGTGCTTCTATGTCTATTTCTACTATTTTTGATGAAGTTTACACTATTAGCTAGACAACATGGTGTCCATTTAGAAAATGAGAGCAAAAATTACAAACAGACACTAAATTGTAATTGACTTTTGAAGGAGTTTATATTAGTATATTCATATATCTTTATATATTGAAAGGGTTTACTTATGAATAAGGCAAAGGTTTTGTTTGTGTGTATTCACAATAGCGCAAGAAGTCAGATGGCGGAGGCTTTTTTGAATGAGATAGCAGGTGATGCCTTTGAGGCGGATAGTGCTGGATTTGAGCCTGGGAGTATAAACCCACTAGCTATAGCAGTAATGGAAGAGGTAGGTATTGATATTTCAAAGAATAGTACCAACTCTGTTTTTGAGTTTTTTAAAGAAGGTAAAAGATACAACTATATTATAACTGTGTGTGATGAGGGTAATGCTGAGAGATGTCCTATTTTTCCAGGTGTCACTCATAGGATTCACTGGAGCTTCAAAGACCCCGCAAGTCTAGAAGGTGACTATGAAGTAAAGCTTTCTGCTACTAGGGCTGTTAGAGATAGTATAAAAGAGCATGTAGAGGAGTTTGTCAAGCTTGTTGAGAGTGGTAAGCTAAAAGAGAATGCACCGAGTAATTGGGGATTTAAAAGCTAATTATGGATAGTTTTTTAAAGGCCATAGGAGCCCTTAATGATGAAACAAGAGTGCTTTTTTTGAAGTTCTTGATTGTGTATGGCAAAAGTTGCGTATGTGAGTTTGAAGAGAGTTTTTCTATGCTACAACCTCGCATATCTAGGCATCTAAAAATTCTAAAAGATGCAGGATTTATCACCTCGAACAAAGAGGGGCAGAGAGTCTACTACTTCTTAAATAATACAGACTCTACTCTACACAAAAACCTACTAAAAGAGGTAGAAAACCTAGAGTTATCTCTGCCTAATAAAGTATGTGCTTGCGATATACAGGGAGCTAGAGCATTATGATGGGCTTGGCTATTGGGCTGTTTCTTGTAACACTTGTCTTTATTATATGGCAGCCAAAAGGGCTTCAGATAGGTACAACTGCTATGATTGGAGCAGTTATTGCGCTTATTTTAGGTGTTGTTGACTTCACTGATGTGATTGAAGTTACATCCATAGTCTGGGATGCTACTTTGGCTTTTATAGGGATTATCCTTATATCTATGATACTTGATGAGATAGGGTTTTTTGAATGGGCTGCTATTAAGATGGCAAGAGCATCAAGAGGGAATGGACACTTGATGTTTGTCTATATACTTCTACTTGGTGCTGTTGTTGCTGCTTTTTTTGCAAATGATGGAGCAGCTTTAATCCTCACTCCTATACTTCTAGCAAAAATGAAATATCTAAAAATGGATCCAAAAGCGATATTTGCTTTTTTGATAGCTGGTGGGTTTATTGGGGATAGTGCTTCAAACCCCCTTGTTATCTCAAACCTAACAAATATCGTTACTGCTGGATATTTTGATATTGGGTTTTTAGAGTATGCTAAAACTATGTTTCTACCAAACCTGCTTGCGATTATCGCTTCAATAGCTGTTCTTTGGATTTATTTTAGAAAAGATATACCTTTTAAAGTAGATGTAGATATGCTACCAGAAGCTAAGAGTGCTATAAAAAATATAAAAATGTTTAAACTCTCTTGGTGGTTTTTAGGTCTGCTACTTGTTGGATACTTTGTCGGTGATGAGCTTGGTGTACCAGTTTCAGTTTTTGCACTTGGGGGAGCTTTGATACTGCTATATATTGCTTATAGACATAAGTCAGTCAAGCCTATAGAGACTATAAAGACAGCTCCTTGGCAGATAGTTTGGTTTAGTATAGGTCTGTACATAGTCGTGTTTGGGCTTAAGAATGTCGGACTTACAGATGCTTTAGCTGAGTTCCTTCTATACTTCAAGCCTTTTGGTGAGGAGATATATATAGTTGCAACTGGCTTTACTGCTGCAATTCTTAGCTCTGTGATGAACAATATGCCAACTATTATGATAATGGATATAGCCATAGCCCAAACAGGAGATACTGCCCTAGCTTATGCAAATATACTTGGAAGTAACCTAGGTCCTAAAATGACGCCTATTGGCTCACTAGCAACACTTCTATGGCTACATGTTCTAGCTAAAAAGGGTGTAAAGATAACTTGGGGTGAGTATATGAAGGTAGGAGTTGTAATAACTCCACCAGTGCTTTTAGTAGCACTTACTGGACTATTTTAGGAGGTAATTATGAAAAAAGTGTTGGTACTGTGTACTGGAAATAGCTGTAGAAGCATCATAGCTGAGGCTCTAATAAATGCTACCTTGCAAGGAGTAGAAGCAAAAAGTGCAGGAGTAAAAGCAAGTGGTAAGGTAAACCCAAATGCACAAAAAATCCTAGAGCAAAATGGTATTTGGAGAAGTGAGTATCACTCAAAAACACTTGAGGAAGTTATAGATAAAGAGTTTGATTTAGTAGTTACAGTCTGTGACCATGCTAAAGAGTCATGCCCTATGTTTCCAAAGCCAACTCCTAAGCTTCATATTAGCTTTGAAGACCCAGATGGAATGGATTTTGAAGCGTTTAAAACCACCTATGAGGATATAAAAGACAGACTTCTACCGGAGATTAAAAAAGCTATCTAAGTTTTATTCACCATAAAGATGTATCTTTGTAATATAACGGTAAAAAATAGGCAGAGAGAGGTAGATGAAGATTATTTTTGGTATTTTATTTTTTTTAGTCATCATAAATGCCAAGAACATCTACTATTTTGCTCCTCTAGCACTTGAAAAAACAGAAAGTAACCTCAAACAGTATGAAGAACTCATAGACCACCTAAGAGAAAAAACAGGACTTGACATAAAAGTGAAATACTTTCCAAAGTACGAGGATATCCTAGTAGCCTTTGAAGAGGGAGAGGTTGATTTTACCCATCTTGGGGCTCTACCTTTTATAGAGTTGTCTAAAAGATTTCCAGATGCCCAGTCCATAGCTAGCTTTAGAGATAGTCAAGCTAGAAGTGGCTATAAGTGTTGTCTCATTGCTAGAAAGGACTCTTCTTTTTCTAATAGCACAAACCTCTTAAGCGTTCAAAATGTCGCACTAACTCAGCCTCTATCTACTTGTGGTTTTCTGATGACCTCAGAGATACTAAAAAAGCATAATATAAATCTTTCGACGCTTCATTATAGATATTTTGGTTCACACTCTAATGTTGCTCTTTCAGTCATACTAGGTGATAGTGATATTGGTGGGATTAAGTGTGATATTGCCAGTAGGTATCTTTTTCACAACCTAACTATAGTGGATAAAAGCAGGACTCTTCCTCAGTTTTCGTTTGTCATAAACAACAAAACTGTAGACAAAGAAACAAAAGAGCAGATAAAACAAGCTCTACTAGATATAGAAAATCTAGACAGTACTGAGCTAAAAAACTGGAGTGAGCAGATAAAATATGGTGTATTTGAAGTAGATGATGCTGATTATGACCATCTAAGAGATGTTGTTAATAGAGTAAAAATCCCACATGAGTCCAAATGAGTATAAAGAGCTTTTTTAGAAAACTAGAAGTTCAGATTGTCATTCCTATCATCATCATCTCTATTTTGGGTGGACTAAATGGCTCATATATTATCGAAAAACAGATAGAGGAGCATATCAAGCAAAATGCAGGTTATGAACTAGAAAATATGCTAAATAATCTCTATTTTGATATAGAGAGTAGCTTTAAAGTTCTTTTTCATGAGTATGGGTCTAATCAGGAGAAGTTTAGCCGTGTGGAGAAATTTATCCAAAAAGAGCAACTTCATCAGATAGATGAGTATATAAAAACCACCAACAATACAGCTCTAGTGATCCTTATAGGTGGAAATCTAGCTTACTCATATCCAAAGCTACCATCTTTTCAGTATGACTTTTTAGAACAAATTGTAACAGAAGGAAAATCAACCCTCAAGAGTACTGAGAAAACATATATTGTTAAGAAAACTGAGTTTGTGCCCTGGAAGTGGGAGATATATGTTTTAAAAAATCAAGCAGTTATGCAAAAAATTATACTAGATAACAAAAAACTTGTTTTATCAATTATAGCCTCTATTATAGTTTTTATAATTCTTTTCTTAATCCTCATAGTATGGGCTCGTATCAAAAAACCACTTAGCACTATCATAAAGAAGCTTGAAAAAATAAGAGATGGAAAGTATGAAACAATAGATATAAACTCATCTTTTGAGATGGACACTCTAGCCCAACACATAAATGCCACATCCTCCATAATAGAAGAAAGAGAAGAAGATATAAAAGAGCAACTTAAATACACAAAAGGAATACTTGAAGCACAAGAGAGTATCGTGGTAATAGCTGATGGAAGTGGTGTTAGAGATGCAAATAAAGCGTTTTTTGATACTTTTAATGAGTTTGATAATCTAGAAGAGTTCAAAAAAGAGCATAGTTGCATCTGTGACTTTTTTGTTGAGACTGGTCTTGAAGGGTATATAGGTGAGGTTGACAAGCAAGACTCATTTGAGCTATATAAAAAAATCTCAAAAGATAAATCAAAAACCTATAAAGTCTGTATGAAGATAGATGAAGTCAAAAAATACTTCAGTATCAAAGTGAACATACTAATAGTAAACAAAGATGAGCTTTTTATAGTGGTACTTACAGATATCTCTGAAGCCGAAAAATATAGACTACATCTAGAAGAGAGGATACAACAAGAATTAGAAAAAAACAGAGAGAGTGAAAAGAGAATATATAGACTCAAAAAAGAGAAGAGCCTCTCAGAGCTACTTACCAACATAGCCCACCAATGGAGGCAACCACC
>CAZAFM010000018.1:0-30803 GCA_964484395.1 uncultured Campylobacterales bacterium
CGCCAAGTACAAATGCTACATTTGAAGCTAAATAAAGCTTGTCTTTTATAAGCTCTTCATGTTTTGTGCTAAGTGGTAAGGTCTCTGCTACAAAAAGGTTGTAAAGTATTTCTTCGTTGTTCTCAATAGTCGGTTTACTCATAAATGAAAGTAGATCTTCTTGGCTCATATTTTCAAGTGATTTTTGATAGACTTTTTGTTTTGTATCTTCCACCACTTCAAAGGTACGAAAACCAGTGTCTAATGTTGAGTTTTCAATGTTTAATTTTGAATTTCGTTCAGCTTCAAGTTCATCGCCAGCCCTTTTTATCCGCTCTTTGGTTATGTCAAAAATCGTCTCATATCCAGCCTTGCGTGCTTCACTTGTTTGAGAAGTCTCTTCTGCCCACTGTACACAGATATATTTCCTATTTCCACCGTCTTCCCTATTTAGCTTCATAACGGCATGAGCCGTTGTTCCACTTCCTGCAAAAAAATCAAGTATAATGTCTTCTTTGTTAGTTTCTAAATCTTTTGGATTAAAAAGAGATAACATCTTGATAATCAAGAGAGATGGTTTAGGAAATGAAAAAGCATTAATTCCCATAAGAGTTTTGATTTCTTTAGTACCCATATCTGCTGTTCCAGCTTCTTTAAATTTCCACAGATTAATAGGTACCATTCCATCATCAAGCTCAGATAAAAACCTTTTTATTCTTGGGTATTTTGCTTTACCATCAGCACCCCAGTATAATCTATTTTCTTCTTGCAAAAGCTCATATTTATCTCTACTAACTTTCCAAGCATTAGTTGGATGTTCAATCAGTTCATTTGTATTTGGATTTTTTATAGGATAAGATAAATTAGGTCTAGCTTCCCGTGTGACTTGGTTAACAAAAGACACACTTGTCCAAACTCCTCTATGATCATTATCAGGATTAGAATAATTATCTTGATGTTCTTCTGAACGGCTTTCTTTTAATATTTCAATTGCTTCAGATTTTCTATAAAATAATATATGTTCTGTTGAATTAGTCATTAATTTTGCATTATTACTTCTCCCATATCTTTTCTCCCAAATTATGTTTCCAATAAAATTATGTTCACCAAAAACTTCATCACAAAGCAGTCTAAGCTGTGCCACCTCATTATCATCGATAGAGATAAATATCACTCCATCACTTTTAAGCAAATCACGGGCAAGTAAAAGTCTAGGATACATAAAGCTAAGCCATCCACTATGAGTCTTCGCCCCTTGAATGTTCTCTATGTAGTCGATGTACTCTTTGTCATACCCCAACTCTTCAAGCGTCTGCTCCGTACTAGTTGTGAAGTTGTCATTATAAACAAACCCGTCATTTTTAGTATTGTAAGGCGGATCGATGTATATCATCTTGATGCACTCAAAATAGTTGTGACGCAGTATCTTCAAAGCATCAAGGTTATCTCCTTTTATAAGAATATTCTCTGTCTCATCCCACTTTTTACTATCATCCTTTAAAGGCTTCAAAACCTTATAGTTTTTAGAAAAAGCACTATGATAAGCTTCTTTTTTACCCACCCAGTTAAGCCCATAACCATCTTCTCGTATCTCTGCTTTAGACGGGTCTAAACTCATCTGTAATTTTTGATGGTCTATAACATACTTCCCATCCTCATCCACACTCACCGCATGAGGAAAAAGTTCTTTTAGTTTTTTATAATTATTGTCATTTATACTTTGTTCTTCGATTGTGTTTTTTTTCATTTTAGATTGCCTTTTCAATTAAAATCTAACAAATAATGCAAGATTATTGTCTCTTCTTTATTTTTTTGTCTTATCTCTTTATATAAATGGATATTAACTAAATTTGGCTTCAATAAAATCACTGCAAAATCAAAAATATAAAGGATAGGGTAATGACAAAAGTCTAAGTATAAGTTTCAATCATTCTTTTATCTTACCCTATAAACCTTCATCATAGGTTCAAAAATTACCCTCTCAAAATACTCACTATCATACTTATCCAAAACAAACATCTTAAAAAACATAGAGTTATAGATATCTTCACTTACTACCAAAAACGCATCAAAACTTCTTAAATATACTAGCGATATATTGGAGTCTCTGTATAGATTTTTTACATCCACATCTGTGCTGTTTTGTCTATGGGTGACATTTGTGTATCTTTTTATTTTTATTGTGTTCTCTCCTATTTGTAGTGTTGCGCTACTTTGATCTAGTGCTATACCACTACCTAGATTGATAATAGAACCTTCATTCCTGAAGCGCTCACTCATGTAAAAAAAGCTGTTTTTTTCTACCTCTCCACTAAGAAGGTCAATCTGTGCGAAACGATAAACAGTAGGGAGTATCTCCAGCATTCTAAAAGGTAGTAGATAGTACAACTCCCTATCACTATGTGGTATCTCTACCATACCCAACTTCAAAGCATCTAAAAAGAGATATGGGTCTTCATATCCATACTTTTTCATCATAGTAGTCATAAAATCACCACTAGTTGATTTCTCACTACTACTACTAAAAACTCCGCTCATATATGAAGGAAGAAGAGAGCTAAAGCTAAGACCCTTATCTTGGGTGCTATCTTTTGGCTCTTTGTACTCCATATACAACTTCCCAATAGATGCTGAAGCTCTTGCACTCTCTGTTAAAAAAGCGTATGCAACTGGGAAGTTTGCAGAGCCAGTGTGACTTCCACCATCTATGAAGGTATTTGCCTTGGAGTAGTAGCGAATAGGATAGCCATAGTCCCACCAGCTAAGGACAAAATCATCACTACTAGAGAACTCTCCTAACTCCTTTAGTACCAAAACTTCATTTTTACTAAAAACAGTAGGAACAAGATAGCCTCTTATATGCTCTATATTTGGATATAGTGCTAGGAGTGTAAAGACACTTAGTGTAGATATGTGTGTGAGCTTTTTTAGCTTGAAGTTTTTTGCTATATAAAGTGATATAATAAGAGCTATAAACCCAAAGCCTAGAGCGTATGGAGGTATAGCATATATAGTAAACCTAAGCCCCCCACTAAAGGTAAAAAACCCAAGAGCCAGAAGTGGAGCAAATATCAAAAACCTCCTATCATAGAGTGCTAAAAGAAGTACTCCAAAACTAGAGATGATAAAAGTAACCACATGTCCACTTATCCGCTCAGCTACCACACTAAAAGGTATAGCATTTGTCTCCCTTATAGTGTTTATCACATTTAGGTAGTTTAGATTAAGAGACTCAACCACTCCATCTTGTACATGGACATTTCCAAGAAGGCTTAGGAGTGTAGAAGCAAACCCATATAGTAAAAAAACCATAGCCATAGCAGTGGCAAGATAAGCGCTTTTTTTCCACTCAAGAGAGCTTAAGCTTTTGTGAGCAAAAAAGATAAAAATAACCGCCACAAGCTTTAAAAGCGGAGATATTTCAGCAGTAGCTATAAAAAGTGAGGCTAAAGCTAGGAGCCAACCTCTATCCCTATACTCTCTGCTAAAAATATAAAATAGCAAAAAAACACCAAGAAACCCAGAAAAGAGATACCTGAAGTTTGGATAGTAGTACATCGAAACTATACTAACAAGAGAGGCTAAAAATATAATTAGTGCATCTCTATCTTTTAAAGCCTTAAGATAGAAATATACCCCAAAAGTAGCAAGAGGTATAATAAGCATATCTGTATCAAAATACCCTGCCATTGTTCTGTTGTAGTAGCTATTTGTAATAGAGGCTAAAAGTGCTGCTACAAAGCCAAGTTTCAAAGAACCAAACTCCCGTCCTATAAGCACTAAAGGCACTACAATGAGCGAAGAAAAAAAGATAGGCATATAGATATAAAGAGTGTTAAACGAAAAAGGCGTAATCTTATAAAGCATATATGTCAAGATAGACAGAGGCTGACTCATGGGTGAGCTAAGAGTTGGGTTTCCATACTCCAAATCCCTAGCACCTTCTGCAAAAAAGTAGCCATCATTTGTGTTCATCATCAGCTCATCTTCAAAAATAAATGATGGATTCTCTCCAGCTATATACACCCAATAAAGGCGGAGTATAAAGGAAAATGCAAAGGCCACAATAATATAAGCTAAGGCTCTTTTGGAATTTATGTTTTTTTCACTTATGTCAAATCTTAAAATTTCTATCTCCTATCTATATAAACAATACTAGCAGCAATACCTGCATCATGCGTCACTGAAGTGTGTATTTTCAGGTCACCAAAGCGCTCTTTTGCCCTCTGACTTAAAAAAACCTCTGGAGCGCCTTTTTTGGTCTTTGAGATGATAATATCAAAAAAAGAGAGTTCCCCTCCAATACCACATCCTAGAGCCTTAGCCACACTCTCTTTTATAGCCCAAAAACCAGCAGCACTTTTTGGGGATTTTACTAGCTCAATCTCCTCTTTGCTCAAAAAGCGCATCAGTGCTTTTTTATCATACTTTTCCAAAAAGCGCTCAAACCTATCTATAGAGACAATATCAATCCCCACCATTATTGAATAACAAAGTCCGTAAAAAACATATTTTTGATATATCCATCAGTTAGGACTTCATTTACTCTAGCAATAAGCTCCTCTTTGAGCTTGTTTTTACCACGACTTGTACTTATCTCCTCTACGGTTTTTGAAGACATTGCACCTATTAATATATCTCGCAAGACAGCGTGCTTTTTCTCTATCTCAGAGACCATCGCATTATCACTTAACTCAAGCGTTATGGTGACTTTTAAGTATCTTTTTCCACCTTGTGTCATGAGATTTACGATAAACTGATCTAGCGGATACATAGGTCCAACTGTCAAAAGATTAGATGAAGTACCGCCTCCGCCTCCTTCACCGCCTCCTGCTTCTTGTTGTTGTTGCTGAGGTGGCATCTGATTAGCCTGAGGGTCATCTCCACTTAGTAAGAAAAAAGCCAGCAAGCCCCCTCCAATAAGTAACAACACCAAAACACCTATAACTATAAAAAGAAGTAGATTTTTCTTCTTCCCTTTCTCTTCGGTTCCCTCTTCTGTTGTTTTCTCTTCAGCCATTTTTAGTCCTTGTTTAAAAGTTTATCAATTATAGCAAATAGTTTGTGAAAGAGGTCTAATTATCTTTTTGTTAAAATACTGTTATTACAATTTAAGGGTGTAGATGTTTAAAATTTTAGAGAATTTTTTTGCCTTTCTAGGCAGACCAGTTATTAATTTATCATCAATACTTGATAAAATCGGGGTTTTTACACTTTTTCATATCAAACTTGTGCCACTTTATTTTACAAAGCCTTTTAGATTAAAAGAGACATTTAAACAGATGGAAAACATTGGTGTAAACTCTAGTGGAGTTATCATACTAACTGCTATTTTTACTGGTATGGTTTTGGCCATTCAGTTCTATCAGGGCTTTCATAAGTTTGGTGCTGATGCTTTTATGGGGTATACAATATTTATCGCTATTACTCGCGAGTTAGGTCCTGTTTTTGCAGCTCTAATGGTTACAAGTCGTGCTATAAGTGCTATGAGTGCGGAGCTAGGGACGATGAGAGTAACTGAGCAGATAGATGCCATAGATACCCTATCAGTTGATTCTAGAAGGTATCTAGTCGTACCTAGAATTATTGCCACTACTGCTTCACTACCTCTTTTGGTTATACTCTTTGACTTTGTAGGAAATGTGAGTGCTTACCTAGTCTCAGTACATATACTTGATGTAAACTCAGTTAGCTATATAGAGAACATAAACCAGTACCTAACACTAACAGATATTACAAACTCCCTCATAAAAGCTCTTGTCTTTGGGTACCTCATAGCTCTTATAGGAACTTTTACTGGATATTTTACCAAAGGTGGCGCAAGAGGTGTTGGTATAGCTACTACAACTGCTGTTGTAGTATCTTCAGTTGCCATATTTGCCACAAACTACCTTCTTTCAGCACTATTTCTTACTCTGGATTGGTGAGAGAAGAACCTCCCCCTTCTCCCTTCTTTCAAAAACTTTGCAAGAAGTTCACTATCTGCTGTTTGTAGGAGTCAACATTCGAATAGATAGCAGGGGAGAGATTCTCGTTTAATTCATCACTACACATACCTATATGCACGCTATACGCTTGAGGAACCTTGTCATAGAAGTCAAATGAAAGCTCCAAAAGTATCTCTGGGGTTAGATAGTGAGTGCTTAGCTCCTCTATTTCTTTTTTCTCTATCTCTTCAAAGGCTATCTTTCCACACTCAAGAAGTGTACTTGCATCTACAAAAATCACAACCTCATACTTAGATATATCTTCACTTAGCTCAGGGAGAAGCTGGTGAGTACAGATAACCTCAACTCCCTCTATTGTCTCTTTTTCTACCATCTGTGCAAGCTTGAATCCTATTCCATCATCACACCTTATGGTATTCCCTATACCAATAACAAGTGTTTTCAATCTCTTGTTATCCTATCTATCAACTCTTGGTTCTTATCTCTTATCTCTATATTTAGTGGCATCTTACCAGCAGCGTGAGTTGAGCAAGATAGACATGGGTCAAAGCATCTTATAACAGCCTCTACGCGATTTAATGCACCCTCTTTGATGTTTTTTCCATCTACGAAGTGTTTTGCAGCTTGTAGTATTCCCTTACCCATAGCGAGGTTATTATGACCTGTTGCAATTATGAGATTTGCATAGTTTACTATCCCATGCTCATCTATTTTGTAGTGATGAAGTAGCATACCTCTTGGAGCCTCACTCATACCTACTGCTTCAAAGCGGTTGTGCTGGGCAAATGATCTCACATGCCTATCTAGTATGGACTCTTCACTTAAAAGCTGCTCAATTTTTTCTATCCCATACATAATCTCTATAAGTCTAGCATAATGGTAGTGGAAGCTACTTAGTATCGCATTTCGTTCCAAACTTCTAAACTCAGCCCACTCACTATCAGCCTCAGGAGTTCCGCACTTATCACATACATTTAGTCTTGCTAGAGGTCCTACTCTATACATTCCTTTATCATATCCATACGGTATGTAATATGGAGACTTTAGGTATGAGTGCTCCTCTACATGCTCACCTATGTACTCATGGTACTTCTGAGGGTCTAGTCTATCAGCTATTATTTCACCCTTTTCATTTACAATCCTAGGCTTTCCATCATAGTGATCAAGCTCTCCGTTTTCATCTACTAGCCCTAGAAAAAGTGAAGGAAAGTTTGCTAATGCCCTTACTTCTTCGTTAAACCTACCCATCTCTTTTTTAAAAAAGCTAAGAGCCTTTCTAGCTATAGTCTTCATCTCTGGGATTTCACTTAGTATCTGCTCCCTAGTCTGAGCCTCAAGTGGTGCACTAACCCCACCTGGAACTACCCATGCAGGGTGAATTCTTTTGCCAGCGATTCTCTCAATTACTTGCTGACCCCATTTTCTAAGCCTTATACCCTCTTTTGCCATCTCAGGGTGGGTGTTTATCATATTAAAAATACTTCTATCACTTGGATTTGCATCAAATCCATACACAAAATCAGCACTTGAGAGGTGAAAAAAGCTTAGTGCGTGAGACTGTACTATCTGACCCAGATTTACTATGGCTCTTAGTTTTTTAGCGTTTTCTGGTATCTCAACAGCTAGTAGTCTATCTCCAGCCTTCCCAGCTGACATTTCATGGGAGATAGGACAGATACCACAAGTCCTAGCAGTAAGACTAGCCATCTCACTAAAAGGGCGACCTTGAAGGAATTTTTCAAAGCCTCTAAACTGGGTTACATGAAAGTGAGCATTATCAACCTCACCACTATCATTTATATCTATTGTTATCTTTGCGTGACCCTCTATTCTTGTAACTGGGTCTATTTTTATAGTTTGCATATCATCTCCTACTTTCCAAATCTACTTACTTCATACGGGTTTGGAACCCTTCCCTCTATCAACTCATTTAACACATAATAGATCGCATCAGCAGGAGGCGGACAGCCGGGAAGATAGTGATCAACCTCTACTACTTCATGAACTGGCTTTACAACAGGCAGTAGCTTTGGAATTCCAGAGTCAGGGATGTGGTTGTTCTCATTTGCAAGCCCTATGTAGCTAAAAGCCAAACACTCTTTAGCCCCATATATATTTCGCATAGATGATACATTACCAGTTACAGCACAATCACCAAAAGATAGAAGTAGTTTTGTTTTCTCTCTTAGCACGCATATCTTATGCAGGTCATCCTCGTTACTAACAGCACCTTCAACAAGTGTCAAATCAACCTCAGGAAAGTCTTTAAACTTTACATCTATATATGGACCACTTAGATACTCTATTTTACTGCTTAGCTCTACAAGTCTCTCATCCATATCCAAAAAGCTCATATGACACCCAGAACATCCATCAAGCCATATAGTTGCTACTTTTATTTTACTCATTTACCACCCTTTTTATTCACTAGGAGCTCTCATGGCTCTTATATACTCTACAAAACTATCTCTTTTTAACTGCTCAGCTACTGCTTTTCCTTTTTCAAAAAGTGCTCCAGTAGGACACACCTGCACACACTTCCCACAACTAGTACAGCTAGTAGCCTCTCCCCATTTGTCATCAAAGTCATTTATAACTCTTGTCTCAATCCCTCTGTTTTTAACCCCCTTAGTAAATGCTCCTTCTATCTCTGCACACACTCTATTACAGGCACTACATAGGATGCATCTATTATGATCTAGTACAAACCTCTCATGTGTTGCATCAATCTCTACTTTTGGAAAAAGGTATGGGACTTTTATGTGATCCATATCAAGTCTTTGAAGCATCGCTTGAAGGTCACAATGTCCATTACTTACACACACAGCACAGATATGGTTTCGCTCTGAAAATATAAGACTTAAAACTGTTTGTCTGTATTTTAAGAGCTTCTCACTATCTGTTTTTATATCCATACCTTCAGCTATTGCAGTAGTACATGAAGGAAGTAGTTTAGGAATACCCTCTATCTCTACTAAACAAAGCCTACATCCGCCCATAGCACTAAGCCCATCAACCTGGCATAGTGTCGGAATATCTATACCACTCTCTTGAGCGACTTCTAGTATGGTTTGACCATCTATTCCACTTATATCAACCCCATCTATTTTTAGTGTTATTACTGCATTTTTATTTGCCATATCAATCCTTTGCCATTGCACAAGCTGGTTGCTTTAGTTTGCTTTCATACTCATCTTTAAAAAACCTAAATGTACTAAGCACTGGGTTTGGTGCTGACATACCAAGTCCACAAAGGCTTGTATCTCTAACGGTATAGCATAACTCTTCTAGAAGCTCTAAATCTTTTGCATCTGCTTCATTTTTGATTATCTTATCTAGTATGTTGTGCATATGAGTTGTTCCTACACGACAAGGGACACACTTTCCGCAAGACTCGCTTTTGCAAAATCCCATAAAAAACTTGGCAACCCCAACCATATCAGAATCACTATCTATAACAATCATCCCACCACTTCCCATCATAGAGCCAACACTCTTTAGGCTCTCATAATCAACTGATAGATTTAAGTGCTCTTTTGGAATACATCCACCTGAAGGCCCACCTGTTTGAACGGCTTTTAGCTCTTTTTTAGCCTCTATGCCACCACCTAGGTCATAAACCATCTCTTCAAGGGTTATACCCATAGGTACTTCCACAATTCCAGTATTGTTAATACTCCCTGTTAGTGCAAAAACCTTAGTTCCCTTGCTTTTTTCTGTTCCAATACTTGCAAACCACTCTCCACCCTCTCTTAAAATAGGTGCTATGTTTGAGTAGGTCTCAACATTATTTATAAGTGTAGGCTTGCCAAAAAGTCCACTTTCAGCAGGATATGGGGGTCTAGGAGTTGGAGTTCCTCTTCCACCTTGAATAGAAGCTAGAAGTGCGGTCTCTTCACCACATACAAAAGCACCAGCACCAATTCTTACCTCAAGCTCAAAGTCAAAGCCTGTTCCAAATATATTTTTACCAAGTATGCCAAATCTTGTGGCTGATTTTATAGCTTTTTGTAGCATCTCTATGGCTAGTGGGTATTCAGCTCTTACATAGATAAAGCCCTTTGAGGCACCTACTGCATACGCGGCTATTGCCATACCCTCTATTACTCTATGAGGATCAGCCTCCATTACACTTCTATCCATAAAAGCACCGGGGTCTCCCTCATCCCCATTACAGACTACATATTTAACATCACCAACAGCTTTTGCAACTGTACTCCACTTAAGTCCGGTAGGATAACCTCCACCACCTCTACCTCGAAGTCCACTTACCTTTACCTCTTCTATAACCTCATTTGGAGTCATTTCACTTAGAGCTTCAAAGTAGGCTCTATATCCACTATGCAGTATGTAGTCCTCTATTCTATTTGGGTCAACTAGCCCTGAGTTTTCAAGGACTATCTTTTTTTGCTTTGCAAAAAATGGGATATCATACGAGATATTCAGCCTATCTTCTATTTTTCCTTCTAGAATGTTTTTAGCATCATCTTTTTGAACTGCTTTGTACATCACCTTTTTACCATCTTCTTCTATTTCTACTAGAGTTCCTTTCGCACAAAGACCCTTACATCCAACTCCTACTACTTTGGTTCTCTCTCCACCACAAGACTCAAAAGCCTCTTTTACCTCATCACTTGCTAATGACTTACAAGAGGTTCCACAGCAGACTGTAACCACTTTATCATATTTAGCTAGGCCGCTTTTTTCTTGCTCTACTATCTCTACAAAGTCCTCTTCATGCATTATTTTTATCATCTATCATCCCCTCTATATGCTCTAAAGTCTTCTCACTATCGAGAAATCCAACAATATTTTCATCAAAAACAGCAATAGGTGCCAACCCACAAGAACCTAAACACCTAGCTCCTACAACTGAGAGTTCGTCATCTGGGGTAGTTTCACCCTCTTTAACTCCATACTTATCCTCAATAGCATCAAGTATCTTATCAGCACCCTTCATATAACAAGCAGTTCCTGTACAGACTACACATGTGTGTTTACCTTTTGGCTTCAAGATAAAGAGATGGTAGAATGTAGCTACGCCATAAACTCTTCCTAATGGAACTCTAAGAGAGTGACCAACAAACTTCATAACATCCTCTTCAAGATACCCAAATGAGCCTTGCGCAGCATGAAGAACCTCTATAAGTGAGCTTTTCTTGTAGCCGTTTTTTTTCATAGCCCTTATGAGTGGCTTGTATCTTGGGTCATCATTTGGAGGTTTGGGTCTGACATACATCAACTATCCTTTTGAATTAGAAAATTTATAAAAAATTATAACATCATTTAAAATGTTAATCCGTAATTGAAATGTATACTAACCTATGTTAACATACAATAAATCAAAAGAAAAGAAGGAGTAAGAATGGCATTAAAAGTAGCAATCAATGGATTTGGAAGAATAGGAAGATGTGTAGCTAGAATTATAGAGAAAAGAGATGATGTAGAGCTAGTTGCTATAAATGACTTGGCTGATCTTGATATGCTTGCATATCTTCTAAGACATGATTCAGTGCATGGAAATTTCTCGCTAAGTGTTGAAAAGATAGATGATAGCACTTTAAGAATAGGTGGAAGAGATGTAAAAGTTCTTTCAGAAAGAGACCCTAATAATCTAAAATTTGCTGAATATGGTGCTGAAGTTATGCTAGAGTGTACTGGACTTTTCTTAAAGCAAGAACAAGTTCAGTGCCACCTAGATAATGGTATCAAGAAGGTTCTTTTCTCTGCTCCTGCAAAAGATGATACTCCTACTTATGTACTAGGCGTAAACGCTGATGAGTACAAGGGTGAGAAGATTATCTCAAATGCTAGTTGTACTACAAACTGTCTAGCACCAGTTGCAAAGGTACTTAATGATGTATTTGGAATAGTAAAAGGAAATATGACAACTATCCACAGCTATACAAACGACCAAAACATCCTTGATGTAATGCACAAAAAAGAGATAAGAAGAGCAAGAGCTGCTGCTATAAACATGATTCCAACCACAACTGGAGCTGCTAAGTCTGTGGGTAAAGTCATCCCTGAACTAAATGGAAAGCTTCACGGTCACTCGGTTAGAGTTCCAACTCCTGATGTATCTATGGTGGATTTAAATGTAGTTCTTGGCAAAAAAGTAAGTGCTGAGGATATAAACAGTGCTCTAAAAGAAGCAAGCGAAGGCAAACTAAAAGGCATATTAGGAATAGATGATGATAATGGTGTAAGTACTGACTTCATGGGTGATCCTAGAAGCTCTATCGTATCTGATGACCTTACATTTGTTGTTGGAAATGATTTTGCAAAAGTAATGGCTTGGTATGATAATGAGTGGGGCTACTCACATAGACTTGTAGATATGGCACTGCACATTTCTAAGTAACAAAATACTCCTAGAAGCAATGCTTCTAGGAGCTATACTAATTTTTAACTATATAAGCTCAACAAACTTTTTCAAGATAGAAGCAGACTCAGGAGCTCTCTTTATCTTGTTTATCATCTTTTTGCTACTAACCCCTATACTATCAAACCAATCTTTTTGAGCAGATATGTACTCTTTTATGACTTCCTCACTATGCTCAGGATGAAACTGCACACCCCATGCACACCTACCTATCCTAAAGGCGTGATGAGGCTCAAAATCATTTTTGGCTAAAAGCACTGCATTTTTTGGTAGCTTAATAACACTCTGAGAGTGCGTAGCATAGGCGCTAAACCTTTTGGGAAGTTGAGAAAATATAATATCATCTTTTGCATCTGCTAAAAGCTTGATATCTACTTGCCCTACCTCTCTTCCTCTTGGGTGGTAGTCTACTTTCCCACCCATAGCTTTAGCAAGTAGCTGATGACCATAGCATATACCAAAAAGTGGTATCTCTTTTTCAACCAGATATGGGATAAACTGCTCAACCCTAAAACTATCACTATCTAAGTCAGTCACCATAGAGTGCGCACCTGTTATGATAACTCCTGCGATATCCTCTAGGCTAGGCAAGCTAGCATTTTTGTAGATATCTACAGTCTCTATATCAAACCCACACTCACCGATACTTTGAACTATCCACTCTTCAAAGTCCCCATGCTTTTGTATAGACTCTGGAAAGTAGCTACCCATTTTTAGTATATATATCTTCTTCATTTATCCATTCTCATTTTAAATATCATACAGAAACTATAACACACTTAGCATAAGACAAGATGCTTTTTGACACTATCACTCAAAGAACCAAAAAGAGATTTTAAAAAAGGAACTTTTTTTAAGTACTAGTAAGTATTTTTTTATAGGTTCCTAGATATCATACCACCAAAGGAGTTGGTGATGAACAATCCATTTATATTTTCCCATATAGTTACTGATGAGAAGTTTTGCTATAGAGATGAGCTAGAACCTCTTAAAAACTATATGTTAAACAGTACTAGTGTGGTGCTTTACTCAAAAAGAAGATATGGTAAAAGCTCTCTAATCAAAGAGATATTTAAAAACCATATTGATAAAAAAAACTATTTAACCATCTATTTTGATATATTTGATATAAGTAGTAGCAATGATTTTGCCTACAGCTTTTATAAGGCTGTTGCAAAAAGTTTTAAAAATGATATGCAAAGTGTCTTGCAAACTTTGAAAAATATATTTTCAAGAGCAACTTTTAGTGCTACAGTGGCTTCAAGTGGTGAGATAGAGTTTAAACCCTCGCTGGCTTATCAAAGCTTTGAAGATATGATGGATGATATATTTACCAACCTCTCAAACTACCTCAAAAAAAACAATCTCAAAGCTATCATTGCCATAGATGAGTTTCAGCAAGTTACTAGCATCAAAGAAAAAAATATTGAAGCTGTTTTGCGAACATATATCCAAAATATTGATAATATCAGTTTCATTTTTAGCGGGTCTAAAAAACATCTTCTAACTCAGATGTTTACTGATTATACTCAGCCATTTTATGCGCAAGCAGTCCCTTTTGAACTCAAACAGATAGAGTGTGAGAGATTTTTTGATTTTGTGCAAAAAAAGTTTGAACAAACACAAAAAAGCTTTCAAAAAGAACCATTTGAAACACTCTATAAAAAAGTAGATGGAGAGTCGTGGCTTATCCAAAATGTAGCATATCACCTTTGGCAAAGATATGATATAGTAGATACAAATGAGCAAATAGAAGAAACCATCCAAGATATAGTCAATATGAGTGATAGTATCTATAAACTTCTTTTTGATAACTTCTCAAACACTCAAAAATCAGCACTGAAAATTGTTGCTAGATGCGGAGGGGTGAATCTACTCTCAAAAGAGATTTTAAATATTCACAATATCTCTAAATCCTCCTTGGTATCAGCTCTAAATGTATTGCTTGAAAAAGAGATTATAGATAAAACAGAGGATATGTATTTTATTAATGATAAGCTTTTTGAGATATGGCTAAGTGATGGTTAAACTATAGTAATGGGAAAAATCATAAAAAAGGGTTTTTTGTGAACTATACCATCTTAACTATGGTATCCATAAACTCCTCTCTCCCCATATCTTCATAAAAGAAGTGTTTTATTCCTCTATTAAAACCTATTGTGTGGTTGTTTGTGTCATTTTTTGATTTGAGTCTTAGGGCGTATATGGTGCCACTACTCTGGGCTGGAAACTTCTTTTTTAGGAAGTCTATTATCTCTACACCTCTTTTTTTACCAACTACAGCATCCATTATAACAACCTCATACTCATTTGCACTAAACTGCCTTAAAAACTCCGCCACATCTTTGTAGTACTTTCCTTCAAGTATTGGATCTACATTACTAATGAGCTCTTTCTCTCTTGCTATTGCTTCAGAGTTCTGTCCCACTAGTGCTACAATCTTCTTATTTGTGGCGTTGTACTGGTTTATGTATTTGATAAGTTTTTTACTATGCTCACCTGCCATGGACTCATCAATACCATTAGTGTAGTATTGAAGATATGTTTTTGAGGACATCACACCTTTTATCTGTGCATCTTTAAAAAAGTCTCTGATATTTCTTGAGCTTTTTGCTTTTTTCCACATAATTTTATCAAACCTATAAGCTAGTATATCAAGAACCTCTTTTAAATCATATCTTAGACTATCAACAGAGTCAGTGAAAGTAGTTTTAAACTCCTCAAAATACTTCTTCTTAATCTCCTCCATACTTTTATCAACCTGATTTATTCGTTCTTTCAAGGTTGTTATCTCATGAACTCTATCTACATGCTTTCCATTTATTCTTTTGAAATCTTCATCATTTTTCAAGGCTTCTGGGCTATCTTTTTTTTGATTTTTTCTTTTTGCCTTTACCTCATCTAGTTGTCTTGTAAGAAGTCCTAGCTCATTTCTTAAGCTACCCATCTTCATAACAATATCATCATACTCATTATATAGTGTTAGATATTCGGTATTTTTTTTCAGATATATCTTCTCGTAATTACCTTCTATGGTATCTCTTATGCGGTTTTCGAAGTCATTTTTCATTTTTATAGCTGACTCAAAGTTTTCTCTGACTCTTTTTAGCTCCTTGTCTTCTAGTGAGTAGTCTATCTCCATCATATTGTTATATGCTGTGAACAAAAATCTTTTCATAAGTTCATAGCTCATCTTTTTATTGCCAAAGTCCTCCTCTTGCATAAGTAGTAGATTCTCTAGTGTTTTGCTAAAATACTCGTCTATAGCTTCCTGAATGGAGAGGCTTTTTGTTAGGTTTGTATCTTCATGATTCTTCTTTACAAACTCATCTATTTTCTCTTTTTTCTCACCTATGGCTTTTAGTATCTCACTTTTGGTTATAGGAGTAGTAATAAAGCCAGATATACTGTAGTTTTGTAGAAACTTCTTAACCTTATCACCCTCACTAGTAGCTACAAATATAGGAAAATCTGGATCTCTTGTATGGAGGTATTTTATGACTGATAGTTTATCTTTTTGCTCATCATCGAAGTTTATAAAGACAACATCAACCTTGAAGTGATTAAATATGTTTTTAGCATCTTCCATTCCCGCTACATAGAAGCACGCCTTTATACTCTCTTCTAGCTCATCTTTTAACTCAAGATTAGGAGTGTCACATATAGATAAGACATAGCTTTTTAAATCCATTAGCTCCTACTTACTTCTATTTGCCTATAAGCCTCATAGGCTACTATTCCCACTGCAGTGGCTAGGTTTAGACTTCTTATGTTTTTAGTCGGTATAGTATAGGCATTTTTTGCATATTGTGTTATTAAACTTCTAGGCAATCCAGCATCTTCTCTCCCAAAATAAAAAAAATCTCCATCTAAGAAGTTTGCTTCATAGTAGGGTTGAGTGCTTTTTGTTGTTAAAAAAAAGTGCCTACTACAAAGAGGATAGATACTCCAAAAGTGCTCAAGTGAGTCATAAACTCTATACTCTACACTCTCCCAATAGTCCAGTCCTGCTCTTTTTAGTGCTTTTTGCTCTAGGCTAAAGCCTAGTGGCTCTACTAGATGCAACCTTGCATCAAGCCCTAAACATAATCGTCCAACATTACCGGTGTTTGGGGGTATTTGGGGCTCTACAAGCACTATATTAAGAGCGATTTTTTTTCTCCTTATCTTTGCTAAGTAGAAGCTTTAGCAAGACAGCCATTGACTTTGGGCTTTTTTTAAAAACTTTTTTAAGCTGAAGACGCAAAATATCACTTTTTACGCTCTCAGCCTCAGAAAGTGATGGTTTTGTTTCCATAAACAAAAATCCTATCTTCTAGCGCAAGACTAAGTGCATTTGAGAGGACACTTTTTTCTATCTCTCTTCCAGCCTTTTGCATATCTCTCCAACTAAAGTTGTGATTTACATCTATGACATCTTGAGATATTATAGGCCCCTCATCTAGGTTGTTATTCACAAAGTGAGCAGTAGCCCCTATAATTTTAACACCTCTCTCATAGGCTTGCTTGTATGGGTTTGCACCAACAAAAGCTGGTAAAAACGAGTGGTGTATATTGATAATTTTGTTTTCATACTTCTCTACAAAGTATGGAGTTAATACCCTCATATACTTTGCCAAAACTATGTAATCAAGCCCATCACTATACTCACTTATTGCCTCTATGACTTTTTGCTCATGCTCTGTTCTTTTTAGTCCATCTACACTTATGTGTAAAAATGGTATATCAAACCTATCTACCAAATCTTTTAGTTCACTATGATTAGAGAGTACACAAGCTATATCTACATCCATATCCCTACTATGATGCTTGATGAGTATATCTCCTAAGCAGTGGGACTCTTTTGTCGCGAATATAATAATCTTTTTTGGTCTATCTAGGCTTTTTAGCTCTACTTTTGAGCCCTCAGGCAAAACACTTTCTAGCTGTGACTTTAGCCCATTTAGCGCTTTTTCGCAGCTAAACTCACTACGCATAAAAAAGAGTCCAGATTCTATATCTACAAACTCATCATTTTTTAGGACATTTACACTACTATTTAGCAAAACACCTGTTATTGTATTTATGAGCCCCTTTTTATCAGGACACTCAACAAGAAGAGCAAATTTATTCAACGATTCACCTTATAGAAATAGACTATTAACACTTTCATTATGATAGATTCGTCTAATAACTTCTGCAAAAAGCCCAGCAACTGAGAGTACCTCTATCTTCTTACACTCTTTTTTAAGAGGGAGAGTGTTCGTCACTATAAGCTTATCTAACTCACCCTCCTCTATCCGCTCATACGCAGGACCACTTAAAACCGGATGCGTACAAAAAGCGATTACAGACTTTGCACCTCTTTTTTTAAGTGCTGATGCTGCTTTTACTATAGTCCCAGCAGTGTCTATTATATCGTCTACTAATATAACATCTTTTCCATCTACATCACCTATAATATTCATCACCTCAGACTCATTGGCTTTAGCTCTTCTTTTGTCCACTATAATCATCTCAAGTGAGAGCCTATCTGCAAAGTACCTAGCCCTAGCTACTCCACCTATATCTGGACTTGCTATTATTGGATTATCTAGCTTATGCTCTGTTTTTAGATAGTCAAAAAATACAATACTTCCATATAAATTATCCACCGGTGCATCAAAAAAGCCCTGTATCTGACCTGCATGAAGATCAAGTGTGACCACTCTTTTTATCCCCGCTGTTTCTATGAGGTTTGCTACAAGCTTGGCTGTGATAGGAACTCTAGGAGCTGCTTTCCTATCCTGTCTAGCATATCCAAAGTAGGGGATAATAGCTGTTATAGAATCAGCTGAACTTCTACGCAAAGCATCTGACATAATAAGTAATTCCATTAGATTGTCATTTGTAGGAGCGCCTGTTGGTTGGATGATAAAAACATCCCTACCTCTTACGCTCTCACTAATCTGTACATTTGTCTCTCCATCACTAAAGCGACTGATAATAGCATTTGATAGCGGTATATCAAGATATCTAGCAACCTCTTTGGCAAACTCTGGATTCGCACCCCCACTAAAAAGCTTATAGCCCCTCATAAACACTCCATCTTAAGAATTATGACTAGAATTATAGCAGTAGAATATTTTATACTAGGTTAGCTATCCTCGTAGTTTTTCAAGTCTCTCTTTTTTGGTGCCTATCTCTGTTATCTGTATGCCAAAGTTTCCATCAACTATGACAACTTCACCCTTTGCTATGACCTTATCATCCACAAGTATGTCAAGTGGGTCATTAGCAAGCTGATTTAGTTCCACAACTGTTCCGATATCCATACCTATAACATCTTTTAAAAGCATCTTTTTTTGACCAATACGAACAATAATAGGAAGCTTTACATCAAGTATCATTCCTAGGTTTTTTTGCTCAGTATCACTTAAATCATCAAATCCGCTACCTAGTGCTTCAGCTCCAGAAGAAGAACTGCCACCTCCACTACTTGATGGAGATGAAGCTTGCTGAGGTTCTGGCTCATCTTCTGGTAAGTCTGCTGGGGTCTCAGGCGCACTCTCAAAGCCATTTACCACTGCACTATCAAAAAGAACTACAAAATCACTCTCCACACTCTTTAGAGCAAAACTATAAACAACAGCTTTTGTAAAAGATGATATATCAAGCTCATCCTCTTTATACTCAGAGTTTTCAACCGAAAAGCTTATTTTAGGTATATCATTTTGTGCCCCAATAGCAGTTGTTAGAGCACCAAAGATGTTAGAAATGATCTCTTTTGCAGCATCTAAATCATCTTCATTAAGAGTATCTTGAACCTCTCCCTCTCCTCCAAGCATCATATCTGAAAGAATACTTCCTATCTGTGGAGTTACAAGAACTCCAGCTTTTCCGTTTATATCTCCACTAACAACTACATCCATCACTGCCACTGGCAGTGATGGTTCATACGAGGCTACATCTAGCTCCTCTTTTAGTTCAACCTTTGGTGCCTCACCTGTTAACCCCTCTATAGTAGTTACTATCTCCTCTAAAAGGAGTTTTAAAAAATCATTCATTATCTTCCTCTTGCATACTTGTTATCCTACTAACTCTCTGCTTCTCAAGCATTTCAAGAATCTTCTTGACCTCATCTTTCTCAGTTCTGATAACCTCTTTTAGTTGAAATGTTTTTCTAAAGCGTCTTAGACCAATCTCACCTATAAACTTATCTTTTCCATCCACACTTACAATAGCTGTATCATCAGCAGGTCTATCAAGCCTTAAGATGTCACCCTCTTTAATATCAAGTATCTCCTCTAATGATAGTCTTGTCTGCCCAAGTTTGGCAGTTACAACTACTTGAGCACCACCAAGTAGTGCTTGAAGCTCTCTGTTTCTACTCTTCTTAGAGCTAGTCTCAGTTAGCATTACATCACGACTTGCTAGACGAGATAGGACTGATTCTAGTGCTATTACTGGGTAGCAAATATTCATCATACCAGAGCTATGACCTATGATTATCTCCATTACAACCATGATAACTATCTCATTTTGAGCAACAATTTGGACGACATTTGGACTTGACTCTTTAGTCTCAATAGATGGATATATATCTGCAATTGGTCCCCATGCATCTCGCAGATTGCCCATTACTTGTCTAAGTATTGTATCAAGCAGGTTTAGCTCTATCTCTGTAAACTCCCTGTTTGATTCATAAGGATCACCATTTCCACCTATAAGCCTATCTATCATAGGAAAAGCGATTGAGGGGTTTAGCTCTAATGCTCCAGTGCCATCAAGTGGCTTTAGTGAAAAAACATTAAAGCTAGTTGGACTTGGAAGTGACATCAAAAACTCACCATAAGTCATCTGATCCACTGAGTGAAGCTGTATCTCAACAATACTTCTCATAATGGCTGAAATTTGAGAAGAGAGATTTCTAGCCATCTTATCATGTATCCCACGAAAAGCCCTTAGTTGCTCTTTACTTACACGATTTGGGCGCTTGAAGTCATATAGAGTAATGGCTTTTTGCTGAAGGACATCATCTTTTTCAATGGATTCAGTGTCACCACCCTCATCATCAACGACCTCTAGTAGAGCATCAATCTCTTCTTGGCTAAGAATATCAGCCATTATCTTCTCCTAGAGTTATTCTTATTTTCTGTATCAAAGCCTTGTTTATCTGCGATATTCTAGACTCTGTTATATCAAGTATCTTACTTATCTCTTTTAGACTTAGCTCCTCAAAGTAGTAGAGCTGTATAACCATCCTATCTCTCTCCTTAAAAGTCTCTATTATCTGTTTGATTTTTTCTACAAGCTCCTCTTCCTCTATGCTCTTTTGGATATCAGTCTCATTTATAGAGTTTAGCTGCTCCTCTATTGGCATCACAGAGTAGATTTCTGAAGCTATTTTTGCCTCTCTTATCTTCTCAATACTCTCACCTATAGCCTCAGCTAGATACTCATCACTTGGGTCTTCTTGATGCTCATTATAATACTCTGAGCTCACTTTATCTATAGCCTTTACAAGTCTTCTGCTTCCGCGAGAGCGAGGGTCAAGTGATCTAAGATAATCTAGCATTGCTCCATAAACCCTAGACTTAGCATACCCCCAAAAAGAGTCATTTAGCTTTGAGTCATATCTTCTTGCAAGCTTCACAAGCTCCTCAGCCCCTACTGAAAAAAGATCATTAACTTCAACAGAGCTAGGTAGTCTCTCTTTTAGGCGAAAAGAGAGTGATTTTACATAGGGTAGATAAGTCTGTGCTAGACTCTCTTCTTGTGCCTTTACACTCTCTTCATATCCTTGTAATGCTTTATTTTTTGTTCCCATTTGCGCCCTTGTTTTTGGCTTGCATCTCTTGAAGCTCCTCTTTTATACTAGCTTCTAGATCTCTTATAAATGATCTTATCTCATCACTATTTTTTTCTCGTTTATCAAACTCTCTATCAAAGTGTTCAAGCATTTTATCATATTTATTTTTTTCTAGCATCTTGCCTTTCATATCTACTGAACTCACAAAAAGTGAAGCGCAAAAAGTCATAATAAGATAAAAAACAACTGTTGAAAGTATAGTAAAAAAGAGTATAAGCTCTGGTGATGAAAACTTGAGTAATGAGACAATAAGCCCCAAGAAGAATCCATTCACTATAGAAAAACCAATAAAATTATCAACACCCATTGATGCCCCTTGGGAAAGTTTAAAGCACTAAAACTGGGCAAGAATCTTTTTAAAAAATTTACTAAATTTGCCCTCTTCTGAGCCTTCAAGCACTTTATGTTCCATATTGTTTAAGAGTTTCTTAGCTATTGACTCTAAATCAAAAAATGGCTCTGAGTTTTGGTACTCTTTAGAAAAGAGTAGCCTCTGCTTCACACTTCTGCTCACATACTCATGGTTTTTTATCTTTCCTAGAAGTTTTAGATCAAATTCATAGTCTATGTAACTTTTTGCAACTTTTGATATTTTTTCAAAAATAGACTCTGCTTCTTTATCACTTCTAGCCATATTAACTATCATATAAATATTTTTTTTTGTTTTTGATATGATTTTTATTGTTGCATACGCATCAGTGACCGCTGCAGGGTCAGTAGCAGTAACCACTATAACATCATCACTCGCATTTAAAAAAGCCTGAACATGCTCACCAATTCCAGCCCCAGTATCAACAATCACAAAATCCAGCTCATCTAAAAACCCAGTCTCTTCAGTAAACTTATCAAACATAAACTCACTAGAGTACTTCAGTATCTCCTCGCCACTTTCACCGGGGATAAGATACAATCCATCTTCTATTTTTACCAAAATCTCTTCTAAGGTTGCACTTCCTTTTAGAAGATGTAGTATGTTTTGCTTACTTTTTACTCCAAACATCACATCTAGGTTCGCTAAGCCAATATCAGCATCAAGTACACCTACCTTAAAGCCACTTTTCCATAAGAAGTATGAGAGGTTTGAGCTTATGGTGCTTTTGCCAACCCCTCCTTTTCCAGAAGTGATACAGATAAACCTAACACCATCTTTTCTATCTTTTTTCTCACCTACTAGTTGTTCTAAGCCATGAGCTTGATTCTTTACCTTGCTCATTTTTTACCTCTTCTAAAGCCATCAAGCAAGCACTCAACAAGATAGTCTCCATTAGCTGGAAGCAAATCATTTGGTACATCTTGCCCAATTGAGAAGTAACTAACTGGTTTTTTTGTCTCATACATAAGAGAGAAGATATTCCCATATCCACTTGTCTCATCAAGTTTTGTTACTATAACTGTATCTATATCAAGTATGGAGAAGTTTTTATATATCTGGCTTAGGTCTTCATATTTTGTTCCTGATGAGACTACTAGATTCACATCTATTTTTATACTATCCTCTTTGTTTAGGTACTCTCTTAGAGCATCTATTTTTTCTTTATCATACTGAGAGCTACCAACTGTATCTATAAGTATGTAGTCACAATGTTTTAGGGAGTTTATAGCAGTTACAAACTCAGGTGGGTCAAGGACTGTATCAATGGAGAGTTTCATCTTTTTAGCATACTGCATAAGCTGTTCAACCGCACCTATTCTGTATGTATCAAGTGTAACAATTCCCACTTTGTTTTTTTTCTCAAGTAAGAAGGCATATCTTGCTGCAAGTTTAGCTAAAGTGGTAGTCTTACCAACCCCAGTAGGACCTACAAACATCATTATTTTTCTCTGCCCTTGAGGTCTTAGCTCTGGTCTTGAGTAGATTATCCGTCGCAAAAGCTCTTTAAAGTATCTTTTAATAAGTATACTATTTTCACGCATACGAACTGGCATATGCTCTAAGGTCAGCTTCATAATAGTGTTTAGATGTTCTTTGTACATTCCGCTGTTTTTTGCCAAAGAGTAGATTTCCGCGAACTCTTGGGGTATGACAAGACCATCTTTTTGAGGTCCCTTTTCATCCCAAAACATATGCTGAATAAGTTTTAGCTTGTCATTTAGTTTATCTATCTCACCTTTTATGAGTTTCAAGTCTTTATTATCATCTTTTTTGGGTTTACTCTCCTCTTTGTTTGAGCGCGCAGCAGGTGGTGGCTCATCTCTTTGAGGTAGTCTTTTACTCTCAGCTGCTTGGGCTATTTGAGATATCTGCTTAACAGTTTCGGAGAGATTTAGGCTAACATCATCAAACCCCTTAGAGTATGGATTACTTTTAGTACTCATAATCTTTTCAAAGCGCTCTTGAACAGATCTTCCACCTATTTTTTGAGCATTTTCACTAAGCGTCTCTCCATTTTTTTGGATGCTTGCTAGCTTCTCTTGGGCTTTTTGGGCTATGTTTTCTGGAACCGCTACTTGTACTTCATATAGAGCTGGTGTACTGAAGCTTTTTTTTCTTATCTCTTTTGTACTAACTACCATAGCTTCATCACCACATATCTGCTGTGCCTTCTTGAGAGCCTCCGCAGAGGTGTGTCCAGTAAAGGTTAGAAGCTTCATAGTAGACATCTGTATTCTCCTAAAAAAGAGAGGGGGATTTTTACACTTTTTCGCTCACTCCATTTTGGGTGGGGTAGTGTTAGTTTTTTTGATTTTAGAGTTAGATTATTAAAAAATATCATATCTATATCAAGTGTTCTTGGTCCATTTTTGAGCACCCTTACTCTTTTAAATCTCTTTTCTAGATACATTATATAACTAAAAAGCTGATTGTAACTATAGCTTGTCTCTATATGTAAAACTGCATTATAAAAATATGGCTGATTTTCTATTCCAAAAGGTGGATTTATATAGATAGGTGAACTCTCTTTAAGCTCTATATGAGGATGTGAACGAAGCTTTAAAAAAAGATGTCTAAAAGTCTTTAGAATATCCCCTATATTTGCACCAATACCTAAAATAGCACGATTGCTATGTGCCTTAATACCTTTTTTAGTAAAAGGAAAAAACTTCACTACAACAATCTCCTCCCTCACAAAATCTCCGCTCTTCCGTTTTTGATAACAACCACATCCTCTATCCGAACACCAAATCCTCCATCTACATATATCCCAGGCTCTATAGTAAAGACCATTCCTTCTTCTATAATGTCTTTACTTTTAGCAGAGATACGAGGAAGCTCATGTATATCAAGTCCTACTCCATGACCTGTTGAGTGTGTGAAAAGCTTTCCATATCCAGCACTATCTATTACCTCCCTAGCTTTAGCATCTATACTTCTAGCACTTACACCCTCTCTAGCATACTCTATAGCCCTCTCTTGGGCTTTAAGGACTGTATCATAGATCTTCTGTCTCTCTTTTTGGCTTAGGTGCTGGTTTTTTGAAATATCACTAGATACGCCTATTTCAAATGTCCTAGTTCTATCTGAGCAATATCTTTTGTACTTTATACCAGCATCAAAAAGCACCATATCACCTTTTTTTAGCTTCAAAGAAGTGGGTAGTGCATGAGGCATAGCTGCATTTTGATTTAATGCTACAATAGGGTCAAAGCTTAAATCATACTCCCCAGAGTTACTTAGAAATCTTTTTGCCTCAAAGTGGAGGGCTTTTTCGCTCTTTCCAACTCCATCTTGCTTCATAAACTCAAAAAACCGATTAAAAGCAAGTGCGTTTAGTCTAACTGACTCCGCTATGAGCTCTATCTCTTTTTTTGTTTTTATCGCTCTTATCTTTTGAGAGTAGTTATCATGCACGATAAAGTTCACTCTATGAAGCTTGGAGCTTAACTCATCTAGCTCTTTTACACTAAGCTCACTAGGATCAAAATAGATAGCCCTTAGTCTAGCTTGTCTGAGTATGTTTGCTATGGTTTTGTAGAGGTTGCTACTCTCTACAACCTCTGCTCCTACTATGTTTGATTTTGCTTCTAATGTGTATCTAGCATCGGTTATAAAAAACTTCTCACTACCTATTTTGAGCAAAAAAGCATTATCACAACTATATCCACACTCGTAGTATAAAGAGCTCTCACTTCTTAAAATAAGGTTCAAAACTACTCCGCTTGCTGTTGTTTCTGTTGTTCTAGTTGCTGCTCTTTCATAGCACTTATCTCTGTAAGTATCTGATGCATAGCCATAAGTGCTAGATGGTATGAAAATGGTCCAAACCCACTAATAACACCAGCACAAACTGGAGCTATCATGCTTTTATGTCTAAACTCCTCCCTTGCAGATGTATTTGTAAGGTGAACTTCTACAACCGGAAGCCCTACTGCAGATATTGCATCTCTTATAGCTATAGAGCTGTGAGTATATGCAGCTGCATTTATGATAATTCCATCTACCTCACCTAAACACTCTTGAATTCTATCAACAATTTCTCCTTCTAGGTTTGATTGTGAGAACTCTATCTCAAGCTTATTTGACTCTGCATAACCTTGCATATTTTTATGGATTTGATCCATACTCATAGGTCCATAGATGTTTTGTTCTCTAACACCTAGCATATTTATATTTGGTCCTTGAATAACTGCTATCTTCATATATATCCTTTTACGCATAATTTAAGATTTGATTATAACAACATTTAGCATAATAGAAACAAAAAAGGAGTTAGCTTGAAAGCTATCGGTGCATCTTTTGTTTATGGAATTGATAAAAAAGAGGAGATAGAGAGGGATAAATATATAGTTTATGACACAAAAATTAAAGATATTGTTAGTCTTGATGAGCTAAATCAAAAATACCCAAACATTGAGTATGAGTTTAGACAAAACATCCTCTTAATGCCACCTCTTAGTAATCCCCATCTTCACCTAGAGTTTAGTAACAACAGTTGCAAACTTCAGTATGGGGAGTTTACAAGCTGGCTCGGAAGTATTATAAAAAACAGAGCCACCCTAAGTAGTGGAGCAACAAAAGAGCAACTTAGCAAAACCTTAGATAGAGTTATAAAAAGTGGCACATTGAATATAGGTGCAATAAGTAGCTTTGGGGCTGACCTTGAGGTTCTAGCTAATAGTTCTGCAAATGTGGCTTTTTTTAATGAAACTCTTGGTTCAGACATAACAAAAGTAGATGAGTCATACAAAGATGCACTAGCAAGATATGAAAAGTCACTACTATACAAGTCTGAGCGCTTCAAGCCCTCAATATCTATCCACTCACCCTACTCCACGCATCCTGAGCTTATCAAAAAAGTCCTAAGCAGAGCCAAAGAGGATGAGCTTCTTTTGAGTGTTCACTTTTTAGAAAGCTTAGGAGAGCTAGAGTGGATGGATAGCTCACTTGGAGCTCTTATGAGCTTTTTTGAAAACTTCTTTGGAGTTAAGAGAGACTCTTTTATTGACCCTATCTCATTTATCAAGCTTTTTAGTGGAGTAAAGACACTATTTATCCACAATCTCTATGCAAAAAAAGAGCATCTAGACCTCATCAAAAGCCAAGATGGAGAGGTCATTACCTGCCCTAGGTCAAACAGATTACTAAACTCCAAAATCCTTGATATAGATTTAGTAAAAAAAAGTGCTCTAACGCCTCTAGTAGCTACTGATGGGCTTAGCTCCAATATCTCTCTTGATATGTTTGAGGAGCTAAGATATATGCTTTTTATGTATGAGGGATATGAGATAAATACTTTTGCAAAAGAGCTCTTATGTAGCAGTACTAAAGAGGGTGCTAGGGTTCTTGGCTTTGCTAATGGTGTCTTTAAGAAGGGCTTTAGGGCAGATTTCTTAGAAGTTGAGGTTCCAGATGACTTTACAGATAGTCTAAACCACTCTTTGGATATAATTCTTCATTCAAAAGTAAAAAACACATATATAGAAGGAAAAAAATATGGAGATGATTAAAAAGCTCTTTTATCCAGTAAAACTTTTTTTTAACTTTATGAGGGACTATTTTAAAGTGGTTGTTTTTCTATTTATAGCCTTTTTGATACTCACACCAAGCCAAAAAAGCGAGGATGACCCAGCAAAAGATATAGCCGTAATGCTAGGACTAAAGCCACCCCCGCCACCTAGAGACTACAACTTAGTAGAGATATCTCTAGATGGGGCTATACTTAGCTCTGATGAGTTTATAAGTAGGCTTGATAGGTTTGATACCAACCAGACAAAGGGAATACTGATCTCCATAGACTCCCCGGGTGGAAGTGTGCCTTCTTCTGTTGAGATGTCTTTGGCGCTGAAAAAAATATCAGAAAAAATTCCAACAGTAGTATATGCAAAAGGACTTATGGCAAGTGGCTCATACTATGCAGGTGTATGGGCTGATAAGATAGTGGCAAATCCAGGAGGCTATGTAGGCTCTATTGGGGTGCTTTTTCAAGGAGCGGACATAAGTGAACTTCTACACAAAATAGGAGTAGAGCCACAAGTGCTAAAGTCTGGAAAGTACAAAGAGGCGGGGATGTTCTATAAAGAGTGGAGTGAGGATGAAAAAAGAGAGCTTCAGCACCTCATAGACTCAACTTATGAAGACTTTATAACTACAGTAGCAGAGGCTAGAGGTCTAAATGTGGATGGAGCCAAAAACTACGCAGAAGGCAGAATATTTACTGCCAAAGATGCACAAAGACTTGGACTAGTAGACTCTCTAGGTATCATCTATGATGCCAAAAAAGAGCTAGAAGCTATAAGTGGCGTAAGTAACCCTAGATGGTACAAATACGAGGAGCCAAAAGAGAACTTCCTAAACTCCCTAAGCAACTCAGTAAGTAAAGGCGTACAAAATGCTCTAAGTGGGGCTGTGAGGTAGGCTGGATATCTAGCTTTATCTTACTTGTTGCAAACTGATGTATTAGTATCTGTATAATGTTTTGATATGGTACACCGTTTTCTAAAGCCTTGGATTCACATCACAGCCGAATACCCTTAACTTATTGCAGAACAGTGTCAAGTTTATTTTTATTACTATACGCTTAACATCTCTGAATCATTTTGTTGATTTACTATACTTCTTGCAACTTTTTTCTAAGTAGAGCATTTATGAGTGATTGATAGGGTACTTTTTGTTCACTTGCTAATTTCTTGAAATACAGAACAATATCATTATCCAACCTTAATGATACAGGGATTTTTTTGGGTTCATAAAACCTACCACGAACCCCATCACTAAAGTCATACTCATCCAGCATCTCATAGTCATCAAACTTTTCTCTCTCTTTAATGTTGCTCATAAAAAATCCTCTCTTTTTGATTTGCTTTTCTCGCACTTATGATTCGGATGATTTCATTTCCATCATCGTCAAAAAACATATTTGCAACGACTAAGATTTTATCTTCAGATGTCGCTCCTAGCGTAATCCATCTCTCTTCAAAAAAATCAAAGCGATAATCAAGTTTTGAAATATGCATAGGGTCTAAAAAAACTTCTTTCGCTTCTTCAAAGCTTACATGGTGTTTTTTAATATTTGACTGATTTTTTTCATCGCACCACTCAAGCCTCATAAAGCAAACCTTTTCTAAATATTTTAAAGTATAGCATTTTGTATTTACAGTGTCAATAATTATAGCTTTATGCTCTTGGGTACTTCAATATAAAAACCCAAAAAGCCAAAGTGGCATCTTGTTTCCAAAGCCTATTTCTACCCCATCTACCATATAGCGCATAATGACCTTCAAACAAAGCTCCCAAGCTCTATCTTGGAGTACAGATAGCCACTTCAACCTCTTATATCTTGAATAGCTTTTTGGTACAATTAAACAAAAAAGGATAGACAAATGCACACTTTAGCAATTGAATCTGAAAATGTAGAGAATTTTGAAAAATAAAATGGTTTTTAAATCATTTTAGTGATGATGGGATAAAAATTATAGAAGAAGATTTTATAGATTTACAAATCATAAAAGAAGCTCGCAAAAATAGAGACACAATGCCACTTGAAGATTTTTTCAAAAGCATTGAAAATGAGAGTTGAGATTGATAAAAAGGCTCAAAAAGATTACTTATCACTGCCAAAAGAGATGAAAAAAAGGGTTGTTAAATACAGAATACTATTTGATGTGATTGATGTTTTGCTAACTATTTATGAAATACGACACAGAAAAGAGGCTTACAAAAAATAGCTTCTCTCCTCACCACAAAATTCCAGCTTGTGGAGTGTGTATTGAAAGTTCTATAAATGCTTTTAGTTTTAAGCAAAAATATGTATAATATGCTTATCATAAAAAGCAAAGGATATATGTGGAAGATTTGCAAAAAAACTTTCTTCTTCAGCTACAAGCCATTACAACTCCATACAAAAGATACTTTTATAACCGAGTTGATTTCAGTCAAAAGCTCATAGGAGTTTTTGGAGATCGTGGTATTGGTAAGACCACATTTTTACTTCAGTATCTAAAAGAATTGGACCTGCCATTTTCTGAAAAACTTTACATCAATGGTGAATATATCTCTATGAGTCGAATAGATCTTTTGGAGTTGGCAAAAGAGTTTGCTTCAAAAGGTGGAAAAATCTTAGTCATAGATGAGATTCATCAGTATGAAAACTTTGAAAAACATCTCAAACTTATCTATGATATGTTTGATATGCAGGTGATATTTACAGGAAGTAATGCCATAAAACTTGAGCACTCAAAAGCAGATCTTAGCAGAAGAGCCTTGGTTTATAGATTTCAGGGTTTAAGTTTTAGAGAGTTTTTAGAGCTAAAACTATCGCAAAAATTTTCACAATATAGTTTTGAAGTGATTCTCTTAAATCACTTAGATATAGCTTTTGAGATAAGCTCTCAAATAAAACCACTACAATATTTTAGAGAGTATCTAGAGTATGGCTACTATCCATTCTATTTTGAAGAGAACCAGAAAAACTACCATCTCAAACTCAATGAGACGATAAATGCAACTATCGAATTTGATCTAAGCCATATATTTAACATAGAACCAAAATTCACCATAAAGCTAAAACAACTCGTAACTTTAATATGCCAAAGCAAACCTTATGAACTAAATATTTCAAAATTAGCTACAAAAATAGAGATAAACAGAAATACACTCTATCAGTACATATACTACCTTAGTCGTGGCGGTATTTTTAATCTCATTCACGCCAAAACATCAGGAGATGGTATCTTTGTCAAGCCACAAAAGCTATTTTTATCAAACACAAACTTAAACTTTGCATACTGCCAAGATATAGAGATAGGCACTATTAGGGAGTGCTTTTTTGTCAATCAAGTAGGTCATATAGCGCATATAAAGCACTCAACAAAAGGTGATTTTTTGGTAGATGGTAAGTATATTTTCGAAATAGGTGGTAAAGATAAAGGGTTTGGACAGATAAAAGATTTGCCAGATAGTTTTGTAGTAGCTGATGACATTGAGGTAGGATTTGGCAATAAAATTCCGTTGTGGCTCTTTGGGTTTTTATACTAAGAGCAAAGCCAGAAAATAGCGCTCTTGTGGAGAAGAGCTTGGATTAGGTTTTGATAGCCTATAATCATATTTGCTGACATAAGGCACACAATTAGCTAATATACCTTTATGACTATATATGATTGGAATGAAGATAAAAATTTACTACTGAAAAAAACTAGAAATATTAGTTTTGAGCAAGGATGAAGAGATAAAAAAATATCAAGAGATTGCGAGAAATACACTAAAAAAAGATAAGAGAATAAATAT
>CAZAFM010000019.1:0-29060 GCA_964484395.1 uncultured Campylobacterales bacterium
TATCTATCCAGTCAGTGGTCACTGGGTGTGGGGAGATGGTGGATGGCTTGCTGAAATGGGCTTTATAGACTTTGCAGGAAGTACAGTTGTGCATAGTGTGGGTGCATGGATAGGGCTTGCTGGGGCTATGCTTCTAGGTCCTAGGATAGGTAGATATGATAAAGATGGAAATGTCAATGAACTTCCGGGCTCTAGCATACAAGGGGCTGCTGTTGGTGTTTTTATACTCTGGTTTGGATGGTTTGGCTTTAATGGTGGTAGTACACTTATGGGTGATGGAAGTATTGCTAAAATCATCGTAAACACCTCTCTTGCTGCATCAGTTGGTGGGATAACGGCCTTTGCAATATCCAAAATCCACACAGGAAAAGCAAATGTACTTAAGATGCTAAATGGAGTTCTTGGTGGTCTAGTTGCTATCACTGCAGGATGTGCGGTTGTTGATCCTATAGGGGCTGTGTTTATAGGTATAGGTGGTGGGATTGTTGTGTATTTAGCAGAACTTTTGCTTATATATGTTCTTAAAATAGATGATCCAGTCGGAGCAATACCAGTTCATGGATTTGCAGGAGCATGGGGGACGCTCTCTTTGGCTATATTTGCTTCTAGTGAGGCACTTGGTGGAAATAGCCATTTAGAACAACTATGGATTCAAGCTATTGGCGTTGTATCTGCATTTTTATGGGCATTTATTCTAGGGCTTGTGCTCTTCTATCTACTTAAGTTTGTAAATCAACTAAGAGTTCCACCTGAGTATGAGATAAGAGGACTAAATGAGACAGAACACGGTGCAAAGCAGACTATGCTTGAGACATACGATACCATAGACTATATGATAAAAACAGGTGACTTTAGCAAAAAGGTTCCAGAAGAGATAGGGACAGAAGCGGGAGATATAGCTAGGGTGTTTAACAAACTAGTAGATGAGGTCTCAAACATATCAGATGTGGCTGATAATATTGCCAAAGGGGAGCTAGGCAACTCAGCAATGCCAAAAAGTGAGAGAGATAAACTAGGTCAAGCCATATCAACTATGGTAGAGAAGCTAAGAGGATTTGTCATACAACTCCATGAATCAGTGGAGAATATCAAATCCTACAGTGATACACTAGAAGAATCTAGCCAAAACCTAGTATCCTCAAACAACAAACTCTCAAATGGAGTGTTGCAAGTTACTGAAAACATAGATGAGGTTGGTGAAGCCACAGGTACTATGGAGAGAAATGCAATAGAGGGTATAAACTCACTTGAAAGCGTAGTTGAGAGTATGCAAGATATGAGAGAGACTATGGATCACTTCAAAAACAACATAGATGCTCTTAGTGGCAGTGTAAGCGATATAGAAGGGATGGTGGGTATGATAAATGACATAGCCGAACAAACCAACCTCTTAGCTCTAAATGCAGCTATAGAAGCAGCTCGCGCAGGAGAGCACGGCAAGGGCTTTGCAGTAGTTGCTGATGAGGTTAGAATGCTAGCAGAAAAGACACAAAAAGCCACAATGGAGATAAAAGCTCGTCTAAATGTACTAAAAGAGCACTCAGACTCAGCAGTTAGTAATACAAACAGTGGACTAGAAGTTATAGAAGATGGCGTCAAAAAGATTGCAAATACAAGCAGAATATTTGCCCATATCAAAGATGCTATTAGTAGTGTCAAAACAAAAGTAGAGGCAGTCATAGGTATATCAGATGAACAAAAAGAGATGTCAGCCTTAGCTCAAAAAGCCACTTCAAAAGTAGATGATATAGTCAAAAACCTCTCAAGCCAGATAGACAAACTTCAAAATATATCTTCATACTTCAACTTCAACACCATACCAAAGTCTTAAGAAGAGCTAAGGCTCCTCTTTTGGTATACTTAGGGGATTATTTCTCCTAAGGTTTTTGATGGATTATATTCAGACTTTAAATGTTCTTATTGTCGAAGACGAGTACATAAGTGCCTCTTTTTTGGAGGATGTACTCTATGGCTTTGGAGTAAAAAGCATAGAGATAGTATCAAAATACCAAGAAGCTCTAGAGATAGTAAAGAAAAACCACATAGATGTAGCCTTTATGGATATAAACCTAAATGAGCCAAAGAGTGGCATTGAGTGCGCTAGAGAGATAAACAAAAGAGAAAACACACCTATCATCTACATAACCGCCTATAAAGATAGTGACACGATAAAGAGAGCTAGTGAGACAAACATATATGGATACCTATGCAAGCCATTTGATAAAAAAGATGTAGAGATAGCACTAGGCATACTAAAAAAACAGCTCTCAAGAGATAAAAGTGATGCGCTTATAGCACTAAATAACTACTACACTTATAACCTAAAAACAGCCCTACTTGCATACAAAAATGAAGACATAACCCTGACTAAAAAAGAGTCTATGCTACTAAAAGAGCTAGTGATAAACCTAAATCATAATGTACCCTATGACACCATAAGGCTCTCAGTGTGGGGTAGCTATGATGTTTCAGAGTCAGCCCTTAGAGATACAGTTCTTAGGATAAGAAAAAAAGCTCCAGAGCTAAACATACAGAGTAACATAGGCTTTGGATATATCCTGAAAGCATAAAGTGAGAGCCCCACTTCTACTACTTTTTATCTGCTTGAAACTCTTATCTTTTGAGCTCACTACATCTTCATATATCGATAAAAGTGGATTGGTTACTATAGAGCAAGTATCAAAAAAAGAGTTTACACCTCAAGATAGTAACTCATTTGCCTTTGGAAAAGTAGAGGGATCACTTTGGCTTAAGCTACAGATAGAAAATAGCTCCTCTGAAGAAGACCTCATACTATCGATAAATGAGAGTTTTTATAAAAAAGCCGAACTTTATCACTACAAAAACAACTCTTGGCACATAGACAAAAACGGGCTTGAAGTGCCTCTTCAAAAAAGAGGCGTTCAAGACAATGTATTGGCATTTAACATCCACATCCCAAAAAACACTACCCAAACCTACTACCTAAAACTTCAAGGCTTATACAACTTCTTTGGCAAGCTAGAGATAGAGAGTGAGGGTGATTTTTATAAGGCATCAAAGTTTGGGATTGACTCTTTGTACTTTTTCTCATTTGGACTCTTTTTTATCGTCTCGATTTTTAACCTTCTGCTTTTTTTAAAGTTAAAAGAGAGTATCTATCTATACTACTTTGCCTATGTTCTCTCATACATCTTCTATCTTATCTGTATAAGTGGGCTATCTTTATATATTGGGGTAGAGACCACACACTATGTTATGCTCGCTACTGTTTTAACAGTTGGCTTTTTGATACTTTTTTCAAGGGAGTACCTTGAGACAAAAAACTACACTCCAAAGTTTGATTTGGCTCTTAAGATTTTAGTCTTTTTGATTTTTACCGCTGGATTTATCAGCCTATTTCAGTTTCAGCCATGGAACAAAATCATCTCATTTCTAAATGTCATAACACTTGCTATACTTATCATAAACGCTAACATAGTCTTTTTGAAAGGAAACAAGCAGAGTTTTTTATATCTTGTAGTCTCAGTTATCTACTTTAGTGCTATTATTGTATTTCTTTTGATGATTGGTGGCACACTACCTTATAATGACCTCACTAGATATGGATACATAGTAGCTGCGATTTTTGAGATAAGTGCATTTTCAGTTCTACTAGCAGATAGATACAACAAAATGAAAAGTCAAACCATAAAAGCACAAAGTGAGCTTATAGAGATAAAAAGTAAAACAGAAGAGCGCTTAGAAAAAATGGTCTCACAAAAAACTGACCAACTAACAAAAGCCAACAGCAAACTAAAAAGCCTTCTTAAAGAGAGGGAGTTACTTCTAAAAGAGGTTTTACATAGAGTCAAAAACAACTTCCAGATAGTCATAGGACTGTTATGGTTCAAAAGCAAAGACTCAAAAAAAGATGAGCAAAACTATCTAGAACTCATAAACCACATAAAGTCCATGTCAAACATCCATGAGCTACTATATAGTGAAAAAAACCTTTCAAGCACAAACTCCAAAGAGTATATAGGGAAGATACTCCACTTCATAAAAAGGCAGTATGATAGTAGCCAGCTTACTTTAGAGTCAAAAGTAGACTCTTTTGAGATGTCCTTTAATGACTCTATGGCACTTGGTATCATCATAAATGAAGTGGTAACAAACTCAATAAAACATTTCAATAAGAATAGCCCTTGCAAAGTTTTTGTCTCTCTTAGGTTTAAAAAAGAGGTGTGTAGTCTAGAGATTCATGACAATGGAGAGGGTTTTGAGTTTGACTTACTTGAAAAATCAATATCAAAACTGGGCTTGAAGCTAGTCAAGCAGTTTGTAGGAAAACTAAACAACAGCTCTTTTGAGTATAAAAATAGTAGTGGGGCACTTTTTAAACTAACTTTTACCCCATAAAAGCAAGGAAGTCTATAAAATCTGATGCCAATCTGATTTGAGTTTTATATAATGAACCAACAAAAAATAAGGAGAAAGAATGTTTAAGTATCTAATCACACTAACATTGTTAGCTACAAGTCTTCTAGCTTGTACAAACCTGTTTGTGAACAAAGGTGGCTACCACATAGTAGCTAGGTCTATGGATTTTGGGATGAATATGGGCTTTAATGAGGCTTTAGGGTATGTCGGGCAGAAAAATACAACTGATGTCGTAGTAGATGCTGATAAGATACCTTCAAAAGTACTTAGCAGTTGGGAGCATAAGTATGGTTTTGCAGGTAGAGTTGCATTTGACACAGCTATAGTTGTAGATGGGATGAATACAGAGGGTCTGGGTGTCGGCTTACTATACCTTCCAGGGGCGGAATATCCAAGCTACAACCCAAAAGATAAAAGAGATGCACTATCTATATATGACCTATCAAACTATGTACTCTCACAAGCAAAAAATGTAGAAGAAGCAAAAAAGCTAATAGAAGAGGTGCAGATAGTAAATGGTGCTATAGAGGCAACTGATGGAGTATTTTTAACAAATATCCCAGTTCATCATATCTTTAGAGACAAAAGTGGTGATACACTAGTAGTTGAGTTTGAAAACAAAAAGCTAAATCTCTACCACAGCAAAGATATGCCTGTTGTAACAAACGCGCCAGGTCTAAAATGGCAAGTTGAAAACGCTAAAAAGTATGAGTCTTTGAAAATCACAAATACAAAGCCAAATCCTGAGTTTGAAAATCGTTTTATAGACTACAAAGGTATTTTTAACAACCCACATATGAGAGCGGATCAAACAGCACTCCTAGGGCTTCCAGCAGACTATACGCCACCTTCAAGATTTGTCCGCTCTAAAGTTCTGCTTGATAATATGCCAGCACCTGATAGCAGTAATCTAGCCAGATATCAAGCTGAGTCTGTACTAAACTCATCAGTAGTTCCACCTGTCTCACTTAGTGATGTGACTTTGTGGATAACTATCCAAGACCTTGATGAGGGTGTATTTATGGTAAGAGATCTTCTATACTACAACCCAGATGGAAGCCTATATGCTTTTGGTCCTGAGAATGGGTTTAGAACCTACAACCTAAACAACCTTGATTTCTCTAAAATCCCAGAAGTTGGAGCAAAAAATATAGAGGTAACTCCAAAAAAAGATGTAAAAAAGATAATAGATGCTGATGAGGCACTAAAAGATGTAGCTAGCTAGAAACCACACAAGTAGTTGCTAGGTTGGGCTATTTAGCTCAACCTTCTTCTAAGATAGAGCAAGATCAAAATAACAACTACACCTCCAAAAACAACTCCAAACTTTGAATACCATTCATTAAAAGAGTCATAAGTCTTTATCCTCTCCGTAAAAATCCACTTATCATAAATACTCTGTATCTCTTCATCTGTGATACTATCTATTGCTTTATTTATCACTCTAAGTCCTATACTCTCAATATCTTTAGAAATACCAAGTGAAGGTGAATACATATATGGTAGCTCAAGAAGTCCTACTATATCTTTGTTCTTACTGCTTTTTAACACATATGTTCCAGAAACTGGCTCTACATGTCCTTTGTCACTAGCCACTCTGAAACTATAGATAAAAAAAATAATTTCATACACTAACCACTAACAGTAAAAAACTCATCTAGTTTTATCACAGCTCTTTTTGTAAACTCATCTAACCTAAGCTCTCTTTTAAAACCATCTCTTTGCTTACTCCCCCATATAGGCTCAGGAAAAAAGCTATCATCACTAAATCTCGCCATTATATGAAGATGCACCTTTGGGAGGTAGTTTCCAAAAGAGGCGATGTTTATTTTGGTGGGTTTATAAAACTCAAGCATCTCTTTTTCAACTATCATGGCTGACTCAAAAAGCTCAGCCCTTAGCATAATAGGAAGCTCGCTTAGCTCTTTGTACTCATTTTTGGTAAAAATCTTCACCCAAGGAACTTCACTATCTTCTATCTCAAACCTAAACTCTTCACTTTCATAAAACATCAAAACCTCCCTAACCTACTTATTACGCGACACTTGCTAATCTCTTAGCTCTTTATCTGTCATCACTGGCTACTATAGTGAACTTCTAGGGGTATTTTAGCATAAAACAAGATATGGATGTAGTTTTATGAAGTGGAGGCTCCCAAGCTAAGGCTTGGGAAAGTAACAAATTAGGCAATAGGTAAAATGGGTGGCATACCGTTGTTTATATTTCTTAGCTCCCCATTAAGAAATTTATGTGCCACATGCTTTACCTTATGCCATATCTTTTTAAAGATATTTCCACCACTTACAAACTCTAGCTGCTCCTCACTTAGCTCTCGCCCCTCTTCATGTGCTGCAAAAAGAGCCATCACGCTACTAATTTTTTCTATATCATCATCTTTGTCTAGATTTAGCCCTACTGATTCCATCTCAGCTTTTGTATCCTCATCTAGCTCCTTGTTTAGAACATCTCTTAGTTCACTAATATGTTCTTGTGCCATTTATTCCTCCTTGGATTTGATTAGGTGTATATTTTAAACACTCAAAGTCACATCTGCGTCACATCAGGTAGTTTTTTGTAAAATTGTCTAAAAAACATTGGAGAAGTTTGAAAAATATTATTGAGTTTGTAAATGTCAATAAAAGTTTTGGAGATACTCTACTTTTTGAAAATCTAAACCTTTGTGTAATAGAGGGTGAAACACTATCCATCATAGGTTCCAGTGGTTCTGGAAAGTCTACAATCCTAAGAATGCTTATGACTTTAGAGAGTATTGATGGTGGTGAAATCTACATAGATGGTGAACCTATGTGGCATACTTTTGTAGATGGCAAGGCAAAAGAGGCAAAAGAGGCTCATCTTAAAAAAATCCGCTCAAAACTAAGTATGGTTTTTCAGCAGTTCAATCTCTTTCCACACATGAGCGTTCTTGAAAACATAACCATAGCTCCTAGAAAGGTTCTAAAACTATCAAAAGATGAGGCTGAGGCAAGAGCGCTCGAGCTTCTAAAAAAGGTAGGTTTGCAAAATCGCGCGTACTCCATGCCAAAAGAGCTCTCAGGTGGACAAAAGCAAAGAGTTGCCATAGCTAGATCACTAGCGATGCAACCAAAAATAATGCTTTTTGATGAAGTCACCTCAGCACTTGATCCTGAGCTAGTAGAGGATGTACTAAATGTCATAAAAGACCTAAGCTCCATGCACTCCCTTACACTTCTCATAGTCACTCATGAGATGTATTTTGCCAAAAGCGTATCTGATAGAGTAGCTTTTATAGATGGTGGAGAGATAAAAGAGATAGGAGCTCCATCAGAGATTTTTAACTCACCCAAAAACAGAAGAACAGAGGAGTTTTTAAGCTCATTCGTGAGGCGTTAGATGTGAAAATATGATAAAGATTCACTGAACTATCTTTACAAATAAACCATAATGCAATACAATACCGTAAAGATATCAAAAGGTTTATAGATGAAAAGAGCAGTTAATCTAAGGCTTGAAGACAGCGTAATAGCTACACTAAATAGCCTGAGTGAAGAACTACATACTACTAAAACAGATGTTGTAGAAAAAGCCATACAACTACTCTCAAAAGAGAGTAAAACAAAACAGAACAATCTTTTACAATTTGCAGGCAAGCTAGGCACCAATGAGGCTGATAAAATGCTTGATTCAATAGCAAATGATAAAAATACAAAAAACTTTGAATTAGAGCTTTAGATGAACAAGTACTTAGTCGACAGTGATGTTTTGATATACTTTTTAAAAGGTGATAAAGAAGCAGTCAAAAAGCTTTCAAAACTATCCCCAATAGAGCTTTGCACATCAAGGATAAACTACACAGAGCTAATGTATGGTGCGTACAACTCTGCCAGAGTTGAAAAGAACATTAACACAATTGTACCTTTTTTAGATAATTTTCAAATATTGGAATTTTGCAAAGAGTCATCAATCATTTTTGCAAAAACGAAGACTAAGCTAAAAAGAGGTGGCGATATAGTCGCTGATATGGATTTGATGATAGCAAGTATTGCTATTGCAAACAACTGCATATTGATAACAAACAATCTTAAACATTTTGAAAAAATAGAAGCTTTGGAGTGTGAGGGTTTAGTTTGACATCCTTTTTTCTAGAACTCGTGAGAGATATGATAGTGGATAGGTAAGAAGCAGATAGCCAATAGCTAGTGGTATGTAGCTCTCAAGTGTTGAGTATGTATAGGCGTTTACCTCTTGAGCATTCATAGTAAACTCATTTATAGAGATTATAGATAGAAGTGAGCTATCTTTAATAAGATTTGCGAACTGCCCTGCAAGAGGTGGGAGCATCACTTTTGTAGCTTGAGGCATAATAATATAGAGGTACTTCTGAAATGTACTAAAATTTAGAGATGTAGCTGCTTCATGTTGCTCTTTTGGTACACTCAAAATCCCAGCTCTAATAATCTCAGAAGTATAAGCTCCACTAAAAAAAGCCATTATAAAAATACCAGCAACAAAGCGGTTATCATAGCCAAAAGCATCTGCAAATATAAAAAAAAATATTAAAATCTGAACCAATAGAGGTGTTCCTCTTATAATCTCAACATATGAGCGACTAATATAGCGAAGAGGAAGGATATTTGACATACTACCATATGCAAAAAAAAGCCCAAAAGCGATACTCAAAAAAAGAGCACTAATAGAGATAATAATAGTATTAATAAAACCGGTTATAAACTTCTCTCTATACTCCCATATATCACCCCATGAGAAGTCATAATTAGTGATACTAAATGTATAAAAAAAGAGGCAAAATATTAAAAAAGCAACAACAAAACCACTAGCTATTTTTGAAGCTAGTGGTGGTTCTATACCCTCTTTTAATAAAAAAAGTTTTTTTAAACCTATCATTTTATAAAAAGAAAGGGATACCTTGGTTTTCAAAAGTCTTTTTTATCTCTTGTAGGTGTTTTTCAGCTAACCTATCAAACCCACCTTCATCTCTAAACTTTTTGATAAAATCATTTGCCTTTTCTACCAAAGGACTACCATTTTTAAAAGCCATACCCCAATACTCATAGTCCTCCTGAAAAGGTCTAAGACTTGCTCTTGTAGCATCTTGGTGGTTCTTCCAGTTTCTAAAGATAGTTAGCTGGTCATATATAAAAGCATCAGCTCTTCCCTGAACAACCTCAAGCACTGCTGAGCTCTCTTTATCAAGTATAAGCATATTTGCCTCTTCTAGATTCTCCCTTGCGTACATATGTCCTGTAGAGCCTTTTTTTACAGCTACGGTGCGTCCTTTTTTGTTTAGATCTTCTACATCTACAACGGGTGATTCTTTTGAGACAAGAAGTGCTAGATATGCTTTTGAGTATGGTTCTGAGAAGTCCACAGTCTTTTCCCTCTCCTCAGTGATAGTCATAGAAGATATAACCACATCTACTTTTCCAGTTTTAAGAGCGGGTATAAGCCCATCCCAAGCTATATTTTGTATCTCTACTTCACGCCCTAGATACTCTCCAAAAGCTTTCGCCAAATCCACACTTAACCCCTCTGGATTCCCCTGTTTATCAGTCATCTCAAATGGCGGATATGCAAGCTCCATACCAACAACAAGTTTATCATTTGCAGACAAACCAACTCCTGCTATTAAAATAAAAAAAACAAACAAAAACCTTGAAATCATCGCAACTCCTTATATTTATTTAAAAACAGTACACCTACCGCTTTTATATTAGCTCAAGACTCTGGTAACATTATAGCATTTGTTGTTGATTTCTCCTTTATTGCAAGCTGAGTTGTTAGAACCTACACTTGTAGTGAATTAAGCTTTATTAAAATTATGCCCTTGACATAATGTGATTAATTTGTTAGGTTGGATACATACTCAAACAAAGGAGGTAACAAATGAGACGAGTAGAGGGAAAAGTAGCTGTAGTCACAGGAGGCGCCTTTGGCATAGGAAAAGCGTGTGCTAAAAGATTAGCAGAAGAAGGCGCAAAAGTTGCTATTGGGGATATAAAGACAAAAGAGGGAGAGGAAGTAGCTCAAGAAATAAAAAATAGTGGTGGTGAAGCTAAGTTTTGGAAGATGGATACTTCTGATGAGCAGAGTGTTAAGTCTTCTCTTGATGAAATAGAACAAGAGTTTGGTAAAGTGGATGTAATGGTTAACAACGCTGGCATATCAGGAGTGAACAAGCCCACACATGAGATTGAAGAGAGTGAATGGAATGAGGTGATGGATATAAATGTCAAAGGTGTGTTTTTTGGCACAAAGCACGCAGTACCTAAGATGAAAAAGGCTGGTGGAGGTAGCATTATAAACCTAAGCTCAATCTATGGTAGCGTAGGTGCTGGTGATCTTCCGCCATATCATGCTTCAAAGGGAGCAGTTGAGATAATGAGTAAGAATGATGCTATTTTTTATGCTAAAGAGAATATACGAGTGAACTCAGTTCATCCAGGATTTATCTGGACGCCGATGGTTGATGACATAGCAAAGCGATCAGGGGATGATGTAGATGAGTTTAAAAAGCACATAGATAGTAAGCATCCTATGGGTCATGCTGGAGAGCCTGATGATATAGCTTATGGTGTTGTATATCTAGCATCAGATGAGTCAAAGTTTGTGACTGGTAGTGAACTGATGATAGATGGTGGATACACTGCTAGATAAGAGGAAGTGATGAAAACTATAAAAAATAATGCAGAGCTTGTAGAACATCTTGTCAAAAGTGGCTCAGCTTTTAGCAAGGAGGTTATTGGGGCTTTTAGTGCTGTTGATAGAGGGAACTTCGTTCCAAATGAGCTGATGGACTATGCTTATGAGGATAGACCTCTAGCTATTGGGGAGAATCAGACTATTTCACAACCCTCAACAGTTTCCGTAATGTTGGAGTTACTAGAGGTAAAAAAAGGGGATGAGGTGCTTGATATAGGTGCTGGTTCTGGCTATAGTAGTGCACTCTTGTCTACTATTACAGGAGCAGAGGGAAGAGTAGATGCCTTAGAGCGCATCCCCGCTCTTGTTGAGATTGGGAATAGGAATCTCTTAAGAGCACAGATTAAAGATGTAGTAATAAAGCAAGCAAGTGAGACTCTTGGCATAAAAGATAGAGAATTTGATAGAATCTTAGTATCAGCAGCCGCCACAGAGATACCCCATGAACTAAAGGAGCAACTAAAAGTAGGTGGTAAAATGGTAATTCCAGTAGAAAATAGTATCTACACCATAGTGCGTATTAGTAAAAATAGATACATAGAAGATAAGCTTGAAGGGTTTGTATTTGTACCGCTTGTCTATAGTCAATAATACAGGGTGTTAAATAAAATATTTCCATTACCAATAGATAGTTTTAGAATCTTTTTGTTATGATTTTGATAAAAATTGTTTTGGATGGGTGATGTTTTTAGAAACTTTTGGGCTTCCGCTTATTGCTCTGCTACCTTTTCTTGGGGCTGCTATCGCTCCTTATGTAGCGCTTAGTCGTAGTAGAGTAGCGGCAGCTTGGACTTCTGGTATTATCACGATACTCACTATAGTATTTCTATCACTTCTTGCATACATACCTTTTGAAGGGCGGACTCTTGTTCAATCATGGGGGTGGGTAGAATCTATCGGTTTAGAGTTTGCCTTTAGGCTTGATGGCTACTCTATGCTTTTTGCCTACATAATACTTTGTATTGGGCTTCTTATTATCATATATGCTAGATATTATCTATCTTCAAAAGACTGTATGGGGAGATTTTACTCCTATTTGATGCTTTTTATGGGTTCGATGGTAGGGGTTGTACTTAGTGAAAATGTCATACAGTTGGTTGTGTTTTGGGAGTTAACATCTCTTAGCTCTTTTTTGCTAATTAGCTATTGGCAGGATAAAAAAGAGGGTCGAAACGGTGCTATGATGGCACTTGCTGTAACTGGTGCTGGTGGTCTAGCGATGCTAGCTGGTATGCTTTTATTAGGTGAAGTAGTAGGTAGCTATATGTTAAGTGATATACTAGCTAGTGGTGAGCTTATCAAAAGTAGTCCCTTATACACTATCATACTCATCCTCATACTTCTAGGTGCATTTACCAAATCAGCGCAGTTTCCATTTCATTTCTGGCTTCCACGAGCTATGGCAGCTCCAACTCCTGTCTCAGCATATCTACACTCTGCGACTATGGTAAAAGCAGGTATATTTCTACTTGGACGACTATATCCTGCGCTTAGTGGTACTACTGAATGGATTGTTATTGTTAGCTCTGCTGGACTCATTACACTTCTTTTAGGTGCTTTTGTTGCACTTTTTAAAAACGACTTAAAAGGGCTACTTGCCTACTCAACTGTGAGCCATCTAGGGCTTATTACACTTCTTTTTGGCTTATCCACTCCACTATCAGCTGTTGCAGCTATTTTTCACACTATAAACCACGCTACTTTTAAGGCCTCTTTGTTTATGGTAGCAGGTATTATAGATCATGAGACTGGCACAAGGGATATGCGAAAGCTAGGTGGACTACTCAAATACATGCCCCATACAGCAACACTAGCCATGATAGCAGCAGCAGCCATGGCGGGTGTACCACTTCTAAATGGTTTTTTGAGTAAAGAGATGTTTTTTGAAAGAGCTCTAAGTGATGGGACACTTCTGGGGCTTACGGTGCCATTTTTAGCGGTTATTGCTGGTATTTTTTCTGTTGCTTACTCTATTCGGTTTATACATGATGTGTTTTTTGGAAAACTCCCACCTGATATACCCAAAACTCCACATGAGCCTCCTAGGTTTATGAAAATCCCTGTTGACTTGCTTGTAGTTGTCTGCCTAAGTGTTGGAATAGTTCCTGCTCTTACTGTAGCTCCAATTCTAGCAGTTGCAGTTCAAGGTGCTCTTCAAGGGACACCACCAGAGTACTCACTTGCTATTTGGCATGGGTTTAACACACCTCTTCTTATGAGTATAGTGGCTTTTGTAGGTGGTATAGTTGTATATATAAACAGAGAGTATCTCTTCAAATGGTATGACAAAAACAAAATAGAAAATATAGATGCAGAAAAGTACTTTGATAGTATCATAAGTAGAATCTTTGGATTAGCTACAAAAATCACTGATATGTTTGATAAAACATCTTTACAAAACAGTGCTACTTGGCTTTTAGCAACTGTGGTTTTTGCCTCGCTTATAGGGTTTAGCTTATATAGCTCTCCTTTCTTTGGAAGTCGTGAGTATATGCCAGTTGATTGGGTTAGTCTTATTATTGGTGGTATGCTTATTATTGCTTCTATCGCCACAGTTATACTTCATAGAAGACGCTTGGTAGCTCTTATTACTATGGGGGCAATTGGGCTTATAATTTCACTCATATTTATCAAATTCTCTGCGCCAGATTTAGCATTGACTCAGATTTCAGTTGAGGTTGTTACAGTTATACTCATTCTTCTAGCCCTCTACTACCTGCCTCAAAGATCAGTTATCAAAGAGTCTAAGCCCAAGCTCTATATGGATTTTAGTATAGCGGGGCTGTTGGGGATTATTACTTTTGCTTTAACTCTTGGGATACTTTCTAGAGACTATACAACTATAGGGGATTACTTTTTGGCTAATTCAGTTCCTGGTGGAGGTGGAACAAATGTTGTAAATGTCATATTAGTTGACTTTAGAGGGTTTGATACACTAGGTGAGATTACTGTTCTAGCTATTGCTGCACTTGGTATATTTGCTATGCTTCAAGGGCTCTCTTTGAAGGCTCCTAATAGAGACTTGAACAACCTTCCTTGGAATAGTGACAAACACCCTTTGATGATGCAGACACTTACAAGGCTTATTTTCCCACTTATGCTTATGGTATCTGTCTATATATTTTTTAGAGGACACAACCTTCCTGGGGGTGGTTTCATAGCTGGACTCATTGCTGCTGTTGCTATTATTGTTCAGTATCTTGCTAATGGAATTGAGTGGACAAAGCAGAGACTAACTTATGATAAGCACATCATTATAGCAGTTGGTTTACTCTTTGCATTTGGTACTGGTGTAGTCCCTATGATTCTGTCATATCCTTATCTTACTTCAGCTTTTACATATCTTAACTGGCCTATTGTTGGTAAGTTTGAGGTAGCTAGTGCCTTGAGTTTTGATTTAGGTGTATTTTTGGTTGTGATAGGCTCTGTTGTTATGATACTTGTCTCACTTGGGAAGCTTAGTTTGCTTTCTCATAGGGAGAATGATGAGCCAAATGAGCACAACACTCAAAAAGGTGATAGCTAATGGAAATACTAATAGCACTTATTATAGGTGTACTAACTTTTAGTGGAGCATATTTAGTGTTAAAAGCTGAGACATATCCTGTGGTTTTAGGAGTTACTATTCTATCTTATGCTGTCAATCTTTTTTTGTTTATCTCAGGTAAGCTAAACATCAACCAAGCTCCAATCCTTAGTGATGGTACTACATTTGCAGACCCCCTGCCTCAAGCACTTGTACTAACTGCGATAGTTATTAGCTTTGGGATGACTGCTTTTGTGATTGTCTTAGCACTTAGGGCTAGAAGTGAGCTTGGTAATGACCATGTAGATGGAGATGTGATAAAAGAGGATAAAGGAGAGTGATGCAACTAGTTATTCTACCTGTTTTATTACCACTTCTAGGTGGTATTGTTCTGCTTTTTGCAAAAAACAGTAGTGCATATACAAAAAGAGTTATAACACTTATATTTCTAGGGACACTTCTTGCTACATCTATCCTTCTTTTATATCACTCTATTGAGCTTGATTATATCACTTATCAGCTAGGAAACTGGGATGCTCCTTATGGAATAACTCTAGTAGCAGATAGGCTATCAGCCTCTATGCTTCTTACTACATCACTTCTAAGTATTGGAGCTATGCTTTATAGTATAGCTAGAGATATTGATATTCAAGGACACCACTTTCATATTCTTTTTTTACTACAGATTTTTGGTATTAATGGTGCTTTTTTAACAGGTGATATTTTTAATCTTTTTGTCTTCTTTGAGATACTTCTTATAGCATCATACTCACTTCTACTACATGGTGGCGGGAAGAAAAGAGTAAGAGCTGGTCTTCACTATGTGGTTTTAAACCTCATAGGCTCTGCGCTTTTTTTGTTTGCAGTAGGAACACTATATGCACTTCTAGGAACTCTAAATATAGCTGACTTGGCATTAGCTATTCGTGATACAAGTAGTGATAACTACACTCTTATAGCTCTATCTGGACTGATGCTACTCTTTGTTTTTGGTCTAAAAGCTGCTATGTTTCCTCTATATCTATGGCTTCCTGAAGCATATAGTAGGACAAGTGCTCCTGTTGCTGCTCTTTTTGCCATTATGACCAAAGTTGGACTCTACTCTATTATTAGGGTTCATGGAACTATATTTGGTGACCTAGCAGGTGAACTATCATACTACTATACACCTTGGCTGGTAAATCTTGGGGTTATTACCATAATACTATCTACATTTGGTGCTATGAGGGCAAATGAGCTAAAAAAGCTAGTAGCTTATCTAGTAATAGTCTCTGTCTCAATACTTCTAATAGCTATAGGGATAAACACACAAGCCTCTCTAGCTGGTGGCATATACTATATGATTCACTCTACTTTTATAGTGGGAGCATTTTTCCTACTAGCAGATATTATTGCAAATCAAAGAGGTGCATTTGAAGATAGAATTACTAAAGCTCCGTCATTTAATAATGCTATTTTTATAGGAAGTCTCTTTTTTATTGTTTCACTCTCAACAGCTGGACTTCCTCCATTTTCTGGGTTTATTGGGAAGGTTATGGTACTATCCTCAGCCATTGGCTACATACAGCAAGGAGTTGTAATGAGTGCTATTATTATTAGCTCCATACTTGTTGTTATCACACTTGCAAGAGCTGGAACTCAGATATTCTATGACACAGACAAAGATGTAGAACCCTATCCAAAATCCACTGCTACTCTAAGCTATCTTAGTGTTGCATTTTTGTTTAGCTTCTCTATTTTGATGGTTATCTTTGCAAAGCCTATAGATGGCTTTGCAAACACTACAGCTACCCTTTTACTTGACTCGAAGCTTTATGTAGACTCAGTTCTTGGAAGTTTGGAGGGAATAAGATGACAAAGCTGGTTTCAAGATTTCTACCTCATCCTATTTTAACTATATCTCTTTTGATAGTGTGGCTACTGCTCAACAACACTATAGCTGCAGGACATATTGTACTAGGAAGCATATTGGCTATTATCATTCCTCTTTTTGCATCAAAATTCTGGCCTGAAAGGGTCTGTGTGGGGAACTATCTGGTATTTATGAAGTTTACAATAGTAGTTCTATTTGATATCATCATTGCAAATATCACCGTTGCTAGGCTTATTCTAGGCTCAAACAGTAATCTAAAACCTAGACTTTTCAGACTCCCATTAGATATAGAGCACCCTCTTGGTATAAGCGTCCTTGCAAGTACTATCTCATTAACTCCGGGAACTGTGTCATGTGATGTTAGTGAGGATAGAAGCTATCTTGTCATCCATGCTCTAAATCTTGAAGATAGAGAAGAAGAGATAGCAAGAATAAAAGCTAGATATGAAAAACCCTTGATGGAGGTTTTTAAAAGATGTTAAACTTAATAATCCCAGTAGTATTTATAATGCTCTCAATTGCTATGATGTTAAATCTATACAGATTAGTAGTTGGTCCTTCAAAGACAGATAGGATACTAGCACTTGATACACTATACATAAACTCTATAGGTATACTTATTCTAGTTAGTCTACACTATGGGTCTGCTATGTATTTTGAGGCTGCACTGCTTATTGCTGTTATGGGATTTGTAGGGACTGTTGGATTTAGCAAGTACCTTTTAAGAGGGGATATTATTGAGTAGGAGTTTATGGTGATTGAGATTTTAATTTCTATACTTATTTTAGTTGGTGGCTTTTTTTCACTTGTGGGGTCTATTGGACTAGTGAAGTTACCTGATTTTTTCACAAGACTTCATGGACCTACTAAAGCAACTACACTTGGTATTGGCTCTATTCTTATAGCTTCATCTCTCTATTTTTATTTTAATAATGGAGAAATAAGTCTTCATGAGATACTAATCACACTATTTCTATTCATAACTGCCCCAATAAGTGCTCACCTAATGTCAAAAGCAGCTATACATTTAGAAGGAAAACAAGAGGAAAAATAACCCCTAAAGCATTGACCTAAGCTAATCTCTCTTTAAGTGAGTTCTCAAATATAGTATTAAAAACCTCTCTCTCAGTAGGCTTCATAGTGGTCGAAATAGCTTTTTCAAGTGCCATCTGTCTGTTAAAAAGTGAGTTAATCACCCTTGTATTTTCTATAATCTTCTCAGTTTGAGTTTTGTTTATCTCTACTAACGACTTTAATTCATCTGTAATATCACGCAGTAAACCGCCTATCTCTACTTCTTGCATAGAAATCCTTTCACGATTTTTTCACATACTCTAGGTAGGGAAGTGAACTTTAAGTGATTTTATCAAAAAATTCTCGATTTTTTGCTTAATATAACTTTAAATTTCAACAAATTTGCTCTAATAAACTATGTTGTATAATCCATACTACACTTATATATTTATGGAGTCATAATGAGCCACAAAGAGTATCTAGAGCTTGTAAAAAAACTTAACAAACTTGCCTATAGCTACTATGTCCTTGATGAACCAGAGGCTACAGATGAGGAGTATGATAGACTATATAATAAGCTTTTAGAGTACGAGGAAGCACACCAAAGCAAAATAGCCCCAAACTCCCCTACTCAAAGAGTGGGCGATGAACCTCTTAGTGACTTTGATAAAGCCTCCCATCTAAGCCGAATGTGGAGCTTAGATGATGTATTTAGCTATGAGGAGCTTAAAGGTTGGATAGAGAGGGTTTATAAAAAATTTGAGGAAGTAAGCTTCATCACTGAACCAAAGTTTGATGGAGCAAGCTTAAATCTAATATACAAAGATGGCTATCTATCACAAGCAATCACTAGAGGAAATGGTGAGATAGGAGAGGATGTCACTCAAAATGCAAAAACCATAAGCTCCATACCTCTAAAAATAGATATAACCTCAACCATAGAGATACGAGGTGAAGTAGTTATCAAAAAAGATGACTTTGAGCTTATTAATAAAGAGCGCTTAAAAAACGGACTTAAAGAGTTTGCAAATCCAAGAAATGCAGCTTCAGGAAGCCTAAGACAGCTTGACTCTAAAATAACCGCTAAAAGAAAGTTATTTTTCTATCCATGGGGTATAGGGCTTCATCATCTTGATAAACAAAAAAGCTCAGAGATGATAGAGAGCATCTATGCAAACCACTTTCTCCGCCCTCCTCTAAGGCATCTATGTAAAACCATAGATGATATAGAAAAAAGCTATCAAGAGATGATAGAGGCAAGAGATAGTTACGATATGATGCTTGATGGTATGGTGGTTAAAATAGATGAAATAGAGATACAAAAAGCACTTGGATATACGATAAAAGCACCTAGATTCTCTTGTGCATATAAGTTCCCTGCAATAGAGAAAACTACACGCCTCAAAGACATTACCCTTCAAGTTGGTAGAACTGGAGTTATTACCCCAGTAGCTGAACTTGAACCTATAAGGATAGAAGGGGTAGAGGTCAGCCGAGCTACACTGCATAACTTTGATGAGATAGAGAAAAAAGATATAAGAGTTGGGGATATGGTTAGTCTTATAAGAAGTGGTGATGTTATTCCAAAGATTATTACTAGCTTTAAAGATAGAAGAGATGGGAGCCAAAAAAAGATAACTAGACCAAAAAATTGCCCAGTATGCAGTGGTGAGCTTCTTGATGAGGGAGCATTGATAAAGTGTCAAAACCTAAGTTGCCCTGCAAGAGTCAAAAACTCACTTATACACTTTGCAAGCAAAAAAGCCCTAAACATAGATGGACTTGGTAGAAGAAATATTGAGATTTTCTATGATGAGGGATTTATACAAAACATAGAGGATTTATTCTCACTCCCAAAAGAGAAGATACTTGAACTTGAGGGCTTTAAGGAAAAAAGAGTAGAAAACATACTAGAAGCCATAGATAGTGCAAAGGGGTGTGAGTGTTGGAGGTTTATAAATTCATTGGGTATAGAGCATATAGGAGAGGGGGCTAGTAAAAAGATATGCGAGAGCTTCGGGCTAGAGTGGGTTAGTAAAAGTGAAGAGGAGTTTTTGGAGCTTGAAGGCTTTGGGAGAGAGATGAGTGCTTCTTTGGTAGAGTTTATCAGGGTCAACCAAGATAGAGTAGATAGACTACAAAAAATCATCAATCCAAAAGAACCAAAGGCTAAAAGTGACAATGAGCTAGAGGGGCTAACTATTGTTATAACAGGCACGCTCTCTAAGCCTAGAGATGAGATAAAAGAATTTCTAGAGAGCAAGGGAGCTAAGGTTAGTAGTAGTATCTCTAAAAAAACAGACATACTTCTAGCAGGAAGTGAAGCAGGGAGTAAACTACAAAAAGCAAAAGATTTAGGAGTAGATATAAAAGGTGAAGAGTGGATAGAAAAGATGGACTAAAACAGCAGGCTATTATACTACTATTAGCTGGGTTAGTTGGAGTTTTAATCGGAGTTATTGGTAGTGCCTTTCACTTTATTACACACTCTATTTTTCTTATAAAAAGTGGTGATTTAGCTTTTTTACCCTATGGTGAAGAGATAGGTTGGCTCTATTCCATGCTTATTACTTCTGCGATGGTTCTTTTTGCATTGTGGCTTGTTAGGACTTTTAGTAAAGAGAGTGCTGGAAGTGGTGTTCAAGAGATAGAGGGTGTACTTGAAGGCAAGAAGGAGCTTAGATGGCATAGGGTTTTGTTTGTAAAGTTTAGTGCTGGTATTATGTCACTCTCAAGTGGGCTTGAGCTAGGACGAGAGGGACCTACTATACATCTAGGGGGCTCTATTGGTCGTATGCTAGGGATAAGAAGCTTAGATCGTGATGAGATAAACATCCTAATTGCAGCAGGTGCAGCTGCTGGGCTTAGTGTGGCTTTTAATGCACCCTTAGCTGGAATAATATTTGTAATTGAAGAGATGAGGCGGCAGTTTAACTACTCTCATCTATCAGTATCTTCAGTTATTATTGCCTCACTTGCAAGTGACCTTGTACTTATATCTCTTTTTGGAAATGTCATAGATATACAACTTCCAGCCCTAACTCTTCCAGAGCTTTCAAGTTTTTGGCTATTCTTGCTTTTAGGAGCTTTTTTTGGGGTACTTGGTGTGCTGTTTAACCGCTCTATTTTTATATCACTAGACTTTTTTAAATCAGTAGAGACAAACATCTATAAGATAGTAGCACTAATAGCAGCAGCTCTTGGCTTGCTTTTTTATTTCATACCTGCACTTGGTGGAGGGGGGTATATGATGATACCTAGTGTTTTTGCTGATTCATATACACTTTTTGTACTTTTTGGCTTTTTTGTAGCTAGATTTATCATCACATCTCTATCTTATGGTATAGGGGTTCCTGGTGGTATATTTGCACCTATGGTGACTCTAGGAGTGATATTTGGAGCCATATATGCACATATACTCCTAATGATAGCTCCAAATATGAGTATATCTCCTGAAGTGTTTGCTGTTGTTGGAATGGGGGCTCTTTTTAGTGCTACTGTGCGAGCACCCCTTACTGGGGTTGTGCTAGTTGTAGAGATGACTAGAGAGTTTGACTTGATACTTCCTATAATCATCTCAGCTCTAGGAGCTTCAGTTATAGCTCATATGTTAGGTGGAAGACCTATTTATACAGAACTACTAGAGAGATCACTTAATAAGAAGTGATGCACCCTTAAGTGCGCCCTCTTCTAGGGTGCTTTTGTTGATTTTGATATTTTTCAGAGCAAAACCCGGTGCGAAGTTGGCTATATTTTTTATCACAAAGTCCACAAGATATGGATTTGCTTCAACAATACCACCACCTAAGACTACTCTACTAGGATTATAAGCAACTATACCACACCCTATGGCGTGTAAAAAAGAGTCTCTAAAGCCTGTGGCTATAAGCTTTACTGTCTCATCTTCTGAGTTTAGTATATCTTCTAAACTTAAAGAAGCATCTACTCCATAATACTCTTTACTCTTTATAAGTCCAGAACCTGAGCAAAAAAGCTCTACACAGTTATCTTTTCCACATCCACAGATAAGTGGGGATTTCTTAAAGGGCAGATGCCCTATCTCACCTGCTAGATTTGAGCTTCCCTCTAGCAGTCCATCATTAGATATAAAAGCCCCGCCAAAGCCAGTTCCTAGATATGCCACAAAAAGCTCACCATGCCCATAGAAGTCAGCCTCAGCCAAAGCTGCACACTTAAGATCGTTTTCTATATAAGCTTCTATGCCCTTTTTGGCAAAAAACTCTTTAATATCTATAGGCTCTTCTACAAGAATGTTTGGTGCTGAAAATATAGTAGAAGAGCACACCTGTCCTGCAAAAGATATTCCTATTTTCTCTATATCTCTATGACTATCTAAAAGTGTCTCAAAAAGCTCAAATATATCCCTATCTTTTGACTTTATTTTTTCGATACTGTTTAGCTCATCAATATACGCGTATCTAAGATGAGTTCCACCAAAGTCAACAGCTAAGTTATTCACCGATATATCTCCTTTTTGAGCAAGTAGTAATTGTGGCTCTTAAGATATAAGCCCTATGCTCTTAGTTACTCTAGCAAAACTCTCTAAAACTAACAAAGTCAAAGATGGAGTTTTTGTGTTCACATCTTGCTAAGAACTCCATATCCCACTCACCATCTTCTAGCATATCAAGGAGTTTGTTAAAGTTTGATATATGCTCTTTTGTTCTACTTACTGAGTATTCAAGAGCTGTATTTGTGGTCATCAAGAACGCCCAATCAGAGCTTTGGGCAAGTAGTAACTCTCTTAAAAGCTGATTTAGTAGTCTTTGTGTATCATAATCACTCTCTTCTTTATATCTGCAAGCAAGCTCATGAAGCTTATCTGCCATAAAGTGCAGATGTCTATATATCCAGTCATTTCCACTATTTAACCATACATCATAGTAGCCTTTATCACCCCAACTTGAGGGAGTGGGGGTTATCATCTGGTTTTTTGAATGTATCTCTAGATACTCTAATGGTGTAATGGCTTTTATAATTTTGTGCTCATCCATCTCTTTTAGTACACCATATAAAAAGTCAGGTCCTTCAAACCACCAGTGACCAAAAAGCTCAGCATCATAAGGCGAGACAATAGCAGGAACTCTATCTTCCATATACTGTCCTAGATGCTCTACTTGCTTGACTCTGTTGTGGTGAAAGTTTTTAGCATGCTCACTAGCTTTATAAGCAGCGTTTCTAGCTACATAAGGCTCTTTATGATCTGTATCACCAGTTATCCTACCATACTTCATACCTGTAAAAACACGAACACCATTTGGGTCAATATATGGCTTTATATAATCATAGTCAAGCTCAAAACCTATATCTTTATAAAAATCTCGATAATCAGGATCCCCAGGATAGCCTGCTATAGAGCTCCACACCTGCCTAGAGCTCTCAGGGTCTCTAGCAAATGCAGCAATCCCTGTTTGTGTATATATAGGAGCAAAAACACCATACTTAGGCGTAGGTGTACCATACACAACTCCATGTGAGTCCATGAAGAAAAACTTTATACCATTTGCACTAAGTATCTCATCTAATCCATCATAGTAAGCACACTCAGGTAGCCATATACCATCTGGGTCTCGTCCAAAGTGTTTATTGTGTGATTTTACAGCTACTTGTATCTGCACTTCTACAGATTTTCTGTTGACACTCAAAAGAGGCAAAAAACCATGCGTAGCACCACAAGTGATAACCTCTACTAAGCCTTTTTCTAGAAAGTATCTATATCCATTTAGAACATTTTGTGATAAAAACCCATCAAAAAACTCTCTTATCTCTTCAAGTCTCTGCTTGTAGAAGTAGGCAACTTCTAGATAACCTCTATCATCTTGAAGTCTTTGAATCTCTTTGTAGTTTAGCTCAAGGAGTTTATCTAAATGAGCCCTATACTTACCCATCAAAGACGCATCATCTAGCATCTCTGCTAGAGGGGGAGTAATAGAGGTAGTAAGCCTAAAATATCTACCCTCATCTTCAAGCCTCTTTAACCTCATAAGAAGTGGAATATAGCACTCAGTTATAGCTTCAAAAAGCCAGTGCTCTTCTAAAAAATAGTCATATTCTGGGTGCTTGACAAAAGGAAGATGGGAGTGTAGAACGGGTATCCAGTAGCCCTTTAGCCCCGACATCAGTGTTCACCTTTGTTCATATTGTTTTTAACATTCAAAGAGCTACTATAGCCAAAACTACTAATATTTTCACTTCCTCCTAAGAAGCTATCACTGCTTGGAAGCTTAGTTAAGGTTGTTATATCCATCTGCTCTTTTAACTTTCTATGCTTTCTGATTGTTTCAAACTCTTTTATAAACTCAGCAGAATTCATCGAATCACTCTCAGGAGTTAAAGAAGCTTTTATAAGCTCACTCCACTCAGAGTCTTTATCCATCCATACTTCATCACCAATACTTGTAGAATCACTTGGTGTTTTTATGATGTTTGAGCTTAGAAGCTCTATAAACCTTCCATCTTTGTCTATAATACCAAGAACTGCATAGACTTCACTTTTTGGGATATGTTTGTTTATGTAGTATCTTCCGTTTTCATCATATACTTTAAAGCTTAGCCCTTCACTAAAGCTATCACCTCTTTTTTCAAAAAACTTAACTACAAAACCATCAAACTCTGATGAGTACTTTTCTGCTATATAGTCTCTACTTATCTCCCAATACATAAAGTGGTTACTTGGGTTGATGGGTAGAAGAACTAGTGTATTTATATTGTACCGCTCTGGTATATCGTACTTTGAGAGGTAGTTAGCACCAACTGCCTCAACTCCTATAGTATCTAAAGCACTAGATGTGGATGTGTTATCCCTAACTACATTCAAATCACTACTTCCATTCATTTTTTCCCCTTAGTTTGTTGTATATATCTATGTATCGCACTGAAGAATCACCCCATGATAGGTCAAGCTTCATATTTGACTTTGCTAGCCTTGTGTACTTATCTCCCTTAGCATAAAGTGAAACACACCTAAAAAGTGCGTGATAAAAGGATAGTGCATCACGGTTTTTAAAAACCACCCCTACCCCTTTATCTTTTCTCTCCAAGCTATAGTCTATTACACTATCTTTTAGTCCTCCTGTCTCCCTAACTAGTGGCAAAACTCCATATCGATATGCTATTAGCTGATTTAGCCCGCAAGGCTCCTCTAGTGAGGGCATAAGCAAAAAGTCAGCTGACGCATAAAGCTTATGACTCATCTGCTCACTATATCCATTTATGAACTCAAGGTTATCACACTTATTAAAAATAGAGCTTAGTTCATCTATCTCCCTACTCTCTCCATCACCTAGTAGTACAAGATTTATCTCTAGCTCTTTTATATATGGTACTACATGCTTTAAAAACTCTATTCCCTTTTGAGGAACAAGCCTACTTATCATTACAAAAAGTGGAGCTTTTTCTCCGCTTAAGCCTAGCTCTTTTAAGAGAAGTTTTTTGTTTTGCTTCTTTTTTGTGTAAGAGGTCTCAGTATAGGTTTGGAATATATATTCATCACTAGCTGGATTCCATAGGTCTGTATCTATTTTGTTTGGTATTCCCTCTAATTTGTATGAGTTTTGCTTCATAACGCCTTCAAGTCCTTGACCTGCTTCAGAACTCATAATCTCTTTTGCATAGCTTAAAGATACTGTAGTTAGATAATCAGCATAGTTTATCCCACCCTTTAGGAGGTTTATATGCCTATAAAACTCAAATCCATCAATCCTAAACTCCTCCTCATCTATATCCATCTGACTCAAATATTTAGCAGGAAAAACGCCTTGATAACCTAGATTATGTAGTGTTAAAAGAGTTTTTAAAGCTAGGTTATCTTTTTTTACATAGTATGCACAAAGAGCGCTCTGCCAGTCATTTAAGTGGAGTATATCTATTTTGTTTTTACTAGCAAATCTCACAACAGTTTTACAAAAAAGAGCGAATCTTAGGTGATTATCCCCACGATTTTCATATATTTTATCTCTAACAAAAAGCTCTTGATTTGAAAAAAGATATGTACTATAGCCACTCTTGTCTACATGAAGATAGATATCCACATTGTAGTTTTTCCCATCTAAGCTAACTTCTAGAGCATCTATAGGTTTTGATTTTTTACTAAAAGCATCATCGTACATAAGTGTATATGAACAGATATCTACACTACTCTCAAAAAGTGCATGAGGTAGAGCTTGACTTACATCAGCCAAGCCTCCTGTTTTAGCGTATGGAAAAATCTCACTTGAGATAAAAGCTACTTTAAAATCTTCCATCACTTAGCAGTCTTTTTTAGTTTCATAGAGCCTTTAAAACAAAATTCTTTTTTAAAAGGAAGTATAAGCCCTATACAATAACCCTGCTTGGTCAAATCAAAGCCACCCTCACTTTGAGAGAGAGTATCTACTCTATATACAAAAGCATTAATACTCTCTTCAAACTCAAAGTCTAGCTCTACTCTTAACTCTCTATCTTTTAGAGATAGCTCTTTTATATCTTCTAAGAAGATTTTATCTTCGTAGGGTTTACCATCTATAAGTACACTATCTTGGTTTTGAAAATGAAAGTTCATCTCACATAGATACTGCAAATCATACTCACACTGACTATCCATAGATATATCAAAGTTGATTGCATTTTGACTAAAGGTAAAGCTTTTTTTCAAGTTCGCTTCAAAACTCTCACTCTCACCATCTATATCTATGCTTTTGGCAAAAATTGCTCTTTTTGAGTCCATATCCTCTATATCAAATCTCTGTTTATATGAATCACTATACTTTCTAAAAGAGCTATCATAGAAGTTTTGAAGACTTAATGAGTAATCGGTGATATGGTCTACAAAGGAGTTCTTAGTATAACTATCAAAAACCATAAACTCACCATACTCCTTAAGAGCGTCTAAGTCCATAGAGTGGATAGAGTCTATACCCTCTTCACTATCTTCTTTGTGGTTGTTTTCTATAGAATCACTTACTTTATAGTGGTATGCCTCTTTATATCTTGTAAGTGTATTTCCAAGATTAAAACACCTATCTCTTAAAAGAAACTCATTTAACACACCACCACGGCATAGGTCAAATGAGGCGATGTAGTTTTTGCTAACCACTTTTATATCTTCACCACCATCACCATTTAGGTCTTCACAAAATATAGTAGTACTACTTAGCTCTTTATATCTCTCATTTTCAGCCTTAGTTACAAATGAGTAAGCATTATCTCTTAGATTTGGAAGGTATAGTCCACCAAAAACACCATGCCAAAACACATCATTACACTCAGCCTTTAAAACAGCCTCATTAAAGACTTTTGATTTTAGAGAGCTTTTTGCTCTAGAAAGCCCTAAAACTCTTTTATGTAACTTATTGCTCTCATAGTACTTAACAAAAAAGTTTTTCCAAATACCACCTTTGACATAAGTATCTATGTCCTCACCCTCCTTTAAAAGCCTCTCTTTTAAATGCTCAAACCTAAAGCTAGCAAGTGCAGGCAGACTCCACTCGCCCATCTCAAAGTATGATACAGAAGGAAGGTAAGCAATGCCAGTTGAGCTCTTTTTGTCTGCATACTCAGCAAATGTACTCATTGACACTTCACTTTTTTTGATAAACTCTAAAAACTGCTCTAACCACCCATCTTCATATACCCATTTATGAGTATTTGGCCAGAGCCCAAACTTCTCACCATCATCAAAAAGTATTCCTACGCTTTTTTTAGCATAAAACTCTTCAAAAAAATCATGTAGCTCAGGAACAGGTTTAAAAGGTATAGCATATCTTAAGTCTTTATTGATTGGAAAGATATTGATAAACTCTCCTCCACTCTCTGTTCTATAGTAGCCATCCATATCTTTATCACTAAATCCAGCAGTAAAAAAATGGTAATCATCCACAAAAACATTTTCTATACCACATTTTTTTAGATCAGGTATAACAGAGTCTTCCCACACTCGTTCTGTTAACCATAATGATTTAGGAGTCTGATGAAACTTTTTTTCTATGTATCTGTTTAGCTTCCTTATCTGCTCTACTCTATCTTTAGAAGGGATAGAGGCCAAAATAGGCTCATAATACCCACCACTTGCAAACTCCACTCTACCACTTTGTGCAAGCTCTACTAAGAGTGAAAAAAGCTCTTTTGAGTTTTTCTCTATATACTCTAGTAGCCAACCGCTAAAGTGTATGCCAAATCTAAAGTTCTCATGCTTACTAACCTCTTTTATAAAAGGTAGATAGCACTGCTCTATAGAGTTATCTACAACATGCGAAAAATTACCAACAGGTTGATGGCAGTGAATACCAAAAAGTAGTTCTCGTCCCATCAGTCTTCATCTCTCCATCTAGCTATCTTCTCTGCATACTCAGCAAAAACTTTTTCACCCTCACTTATACTCTGGGCTTGAACATACAGCTTAACAAAGTCTCCAGAAGTACTAGGTATCATTAAAACAGAAGATCCCTTATCAAGCCAAAACTTTATCCCATCAACATAGGAGGTCTCTCTATCTTTACCCTCCTCCATAAACTTTCTCATCATCTTACCCTTCTTATCAGCAGGACAGTCAACTATCTCCTCTTTGTAGTAGAAGTTAGGTATCTGTGAAGTCAAATCACTAAAATCAGCCCCAGTGACAGCTAGAAGTTCAAGGATTTTGATACTTGCAAAAATAGAGTCATATTGAAGCCCAAAACTACTAAATGCAAAGTTCCCTTCTGTATTTGCTATAAGATAGAAATCTTTTAAAGCACTTTCTTTAAAGTTGTTGAATTTACCTCTTTGTATTTTTACATTTTTTAGACTACTATCAAGCACATCAGGAGTGTTTACAGGTAGAAAAACCTTGACCTCTTCCTTGCTAGCTAAATCAATTAGTTTTAAAACTCCAAGAAGTGTAATATAAGGCTCGTATGTATTTCCAACATCATCTGCAATTCTTAACTTCTGTCCATTTGGGAATATAACAAATCCAATATCAAATCCTAAGCTTTTTACGATTTTGGACATATTCTTCTGAGAGTTCTCAAGTAGTGAAGGTAGCTTTGTAAGCTTCTTGTCACTTGAGTAAGCATTTAGTATTACATTCTCTATATCAAGTCCATTTAGTATATCAGGAACTATATTTGAGGTAGAACCAAAAAGAAGGTCAATACCCACTCGTAACTCTCTTTTGTTAAAAGCCTCTTTGTTTATTATGGTATGGATGAGTTTCTCATAGTTTGTTTTATAGATTTCAGCATTTTTTTCTATAACCTCACCTATCTCATCACTTGCTACTCTTCTGAAGTTCTCTCTAAAAAACACCCTTTCGCAGCTTTTTTCTGTATTGGTATCTATAAATAGCCCTTCATTGTTAAAAAACAGTATCTCAGTAGCAGTAATATCCTCTATAGACTGTCTGACATGTATTCCTGCTGCTATATCATTGTTGTGAGCTAGGTTATGCCTCATAACATTAGAAGGAAGAACTCTTACATCTACAGCATCAACACCAGTTGATATAAGTCCTCCCAGAACTGCTCTTTTTATCATACGAGAACTTTTGTGATAATCGCGTGAGAG
>CAZAFM010000020.1:0-28988 GCA_964484395.1 uncultured Campylobacterales bacterium
ATATATTTGTAATCCTCATCACCTTCTAAAATAGGCTCAATATCTAAACTCTCAGCAGATTCACTATTAACAATCTTAACATCAGGTTTAAGATGATTTAAAAGATAAATTAATATTGAAAATTTACTCATGAAACAGACCCTTTAGTAGTGCCTCAAAAGCCTTTTTTTGCAATATGTGAAGCTCCAATGTGTTTTCAAGCATATCCTCTATATCTTCACTGTACCTTTTGAGTATGCTTTTATGGATTCTATCTCTATTTTCTACTAGATACTCTATATAGCTTTTTAGCTCCCTACTCTCCATCTCTTTTACAGATGGGAGCTTTGCCATTACTGCATCTACAAGCTTTTTGTCTGCACGATTCTCTACAATACCCAAAAACTCACTTGCTGCAAATATATCCGCCCTAACCTCTTCAAGCATCTTTCTGCCATTTATGACTTGATCACAAGCTAGGTCTATATACACTGGATATAGCTTCATAGCCTCTACTAACTCTATAAAGTCCTCATCTGCTAAAGCGCGAAAAAGCATCCTAGCTCTCTTAGCAATACGAACTCTAAGCTTAGGCTCTTTTAGTACATCTGGATGAAGCTTTCCTAGTCTCTCTAAAGGACGGAGCCTAGAGTGGTTAAATGCCATAGCAGAAACTAGAGGGTCACTATCTTCTATCTGCAAAGGATGGGAGCCACTAGGGCGATAAAAAGCCCAAGTCATCCTAGCCTCAGGGTCAGGATGAGAGAAAAATATCTCATCACCCTGTGCTTCAAAATTAGGTAGCTCTTTTAGCTCCTCTATCTGCTTTTTAAACTTTAATCCAAACTGCTCTGCCATACTTCTCTAGTTTCTCTATATTTTTTTTGATGGTTATCGCAAATATCGTCTCAACTTCAACTGCTCTACTTATGCTAAAAACACCATCACTAAGCACCACCATTACACGCCTCTCCTCTGCAAAGGGAAGCCTATCTACATACTCTATGACACTATCAAAGTTTGTTCCACCATTGCTTTTTGGTATATCTAGGAAGCTTTTTTCAAAGCTTCCCTCATCTATATCTACTACCAACTCTTCGAGCACATGTGAGTCAAAAGGAATAATCTTGATGCTTTTTTCATAAAACTTCTCTACTATATCAAAAACAGCCCCTAAAAACATCTTGTACTCTTCTAGAGATATGCTAGCTGAGGAGTCAAGTGCTACTAGTATAGATACTCTCTCTTGTGGCTTCCTGCTTCCTGGAAGGTATATTCCTTGGTGTATGTATCTGCGATTTGGCTTGGCGTATGTTAGCTCTTTTTCAAAAAGCGAGTAGTTTAGGTACTCTTTTAGTATATCTTCAAACCCTATTTCACTGCGCTCAACCTCATCCACCTCACTAAAAAAAGCACTACTAAGGCTTGAGCTCTGCCTTGCTAGAGTTAGAGCTTGGATGAGCAGAGAGTCTAAATCCTCCTCATGCACCTCCATCATATCACTACTTTGTAAGTCTCCTTCATACTCCTCATACTCTTCTTCAGAGCCATCCTCATCATCTTTGTATATCTCATCATACACCTCCTCTACGACAAGACCTTCTAACCTCTCATCATCTATCTCATCTTTTGGCTGTTTTCCACTGTTTTTTAGGGTTTTTAGGATGTTGTTTATAACTATATCACTAGCTATATTCCAATATTTATCATCTCGCCCACCTTTTCTAAAAGCGTGCTTGAAGATGATATGAAGCAAAGAGTGTGCATAAAGGAATTTTATCTCATCTTTTGTGTACTCATCAAGTTTAGATTTGTTTACCTCTATCTTTTTCCCATCTGTGAAAAAAAGTCGATTTTTACTTGAACTATAAGTTGTCGGGATAGATAGAGCTAGGACGGAGAGAAATGGGTTTTCAAAAAGAAACTCAAGCCGTATCTTCTCAAAAACATCCACCATCTAGATGATGTACTCTTGATACTTTTCTAGCCACTCTTCAAACTCTGGAAACTCCGCTATATCTTCATGCTTGATAAGCGCATCTTTGATAAGCATCACTCCAAACTCAACAGGTAGTTTTTTGCTAATCTCCAGTAGGCAAAGTAGCTGCTCTTTTGTCCCATCAAACTTGTGAACTAGAGCTGAGTTTAGCGCATATAGTGAACTTGCACTTTGAGGCAACTCTCTATCTTCACCTTTTAAAAGTGCCCCTATATCTGGAAGCTCCTTATAGACTTTGATATATGACAAAAACTCTAGTCCCGCAGCATAGCCTACTGAGCCATATACTAGGGTTGAGAGCTTACTTATCTCTTTTTGGCTTTTTGTGATGATGTGTGAGAGCATAGTCCAGCTTCTAGGAGTAGCAAAAGCTGGGTTTGTCTCTGTCTCTTTTGGAACTTCAGAAGATAACAAGTCTCGTCTAAAGCCCAAAAAGCCTATGATATAAGGATGCACAGAGCTCCCCATCGCCCACTCTTTGAAGTCCTCATAACTACTCTCAAGCACTAGATGCACCATACGATTACTAAGAGGTGAAGGAAGCCTAAAAACTATCCCCTTATCATTTATCCTATTCCCAGCACTCACTATCCTCCATCCCTTTGGTAGCTCATACTCTCCTAAGCGTCTATCAAGCACTAGCTGATAGATAGCAGCTTGGATAGATGGGGGCGCAGAGTTTAGCTCATCTAAAAAAAGTATCCCATCACACTCTTTTGTAGGGAGAAAAACAGGAGGCATCCACTTTGTCTGATCTCCTTGGATAGAAGGTATACCTCTTAGGTCAACTGAGTCAAGCTGTGAAAGCCTAACATCCACTATCTCCCATCCTCTATCTTTTGCCATCTCATTTATGATATATGACTTACCAATACCAGGAGAGCCATGGATAAAGGTAGGTATATCTGAGTCTAGAAGTACACCTAGCTCATCTTGAAGTTTTTTTGGAGTGATACTTGGAGTTATCATTTTTTCACCGTTTTTTTCTGAATATTACTAGATTATATGCAGTTTGTGTGAAAAATCTTGACTAAATTTTAAACATCCCTCTCTTCATTTAGCTAGAGCCAATATATCTGCACGAAAATATTCATAAATATAGTAGAGTAAAACCTTCTACTATCATATCAAATTTTTTAGCTGATAGAATCTCTCAAAATCATACTCACCTTTGCTATTCATAGGACTTTTAGCGTATAACCTCTTAAGCTTTTTATCATTGTTTATTCTTCTAGTTATAACACTTACAGAATCAAGTAGTTCAATTTCAGTATAGAGGTGCCATTTTTTAAGAATTTCTCTATACTTAGTATCACCTCTGTCGCTATCTTCAAGAATAAATCTAAAATTTTCATAAAAATCAACTGCTGAAATATCGTTTATAATTTCAAGTATCTGCTCCATTGTCCTAGCTTCGCCTGAGAGCTTATTCCATAGCTCGCTTGAGAGCAAAACTTCATCAGCATCAAAATATTTAGTCATATTTATGATTGAGTCTAAAAATCTGTTTTTATCATAGCTTGTTGGGCTTGAAGATGGTGCAGTAGGATCAAAAGGAAAACCTACAAAAAACTCTATTTTTTTATTTGGATATCTATGAAAAAGTCTAGCTTTACCCTCTAATATTTTGTGCTTCTCACCTTTCATTTCACCTGAGTTTGGTTTAACTGATTTTAGCTCTATAGCAGTAACACTATCATCATCTTCGAAAAACACATCTGCTGATAAATTCATAGCTTTTTCAAGTCCGCTTTTATCCATTTGCAAAAGTATTTGATTTTCACTTTCCAAAGATGGATTTCCTTGATGGCTTAGACTAGTAATGATTGCTGAGGCATTCTCACTTTGCTTTCTTGTTATATCAAGATTACCTAATCTCCCAGATGTGAACTCTTTTTTATCACCTCCGCTAAGTATATGTGCTACCTTTTCAAAGAATTGTTGCCCTAAGGTAGTATTTAGACCATGTAGCCAGCTACTAAGGGTTATCAAAAAAGGAGTGTCGCTAACCTTCCCATCGAGTTTGTTTTCAAATGCTCTTAAAAAAGCTTCATGAAATGGTGCATTTCTGTTTTTCAAAGAGTTCTCTGGGAAATTATCAAACCTGCTTACAAGTGTTTTTATAACCTCAATAGCTATTTTTTGCTTTGTGAGATTATTCACTTTTTTCTTTCAGATGAAAAATTATCTCACTATATGCGCTTCTGTCTTTTTCTACTCTGTTTAAAACAGGTCTTTTGTAGCGGTTTACTATCTGCATTCCAGATAGTTCTGCTATTTTTGGGTAGAGGTTGTGTTTATCATTAGCTACCAAAAAAACATTATAGTCAGTTTTTAAAAATCTTTTACAGTTTATCAAAACCTCAGCTATTCCTTGAGCGTAGCTATCTCTTGCATCTTTTCCTTGCCCTTTAAAAAGAGGTCCTATTTCAAACTCATCTCTTCTCTCAAACCCAAAAAGGTCATAAGCATATGCGTGCTGTTCATGATAGTTAATAAGCCCAACATACGGAGGTGATGAAAAAATTCCATCTATTTTTTCCTCATTTAGAGTTTTAGCAAAATCACTGTTTTTACTCCCTAAAGCTTTAAAAATATCAATATTTCTACTGTCTCCAATCAGGCATTTTTGATAAGTATTACTCCTTAGTGCTCCAAACTCCTCTACTCTTTGAATAGTATCTTTTGCATAGCGATTCCACCAGCTTGATATAGAAAAAAGTGGCTTGCATATTTTTTTATGTTTGTTGCAGTAGTAGGTGGTTTTTACTGGCTCTTTTAAAGTTGCCAAATCAGAGTGTGTTGTTGCCCTACAAGAGCGCATAGTTCTGCTCAACATTATACTTAGGAGTTTTTTTGTCTCTATGTTTTTTACTCCCTTTATGTGCTCAAAAACAAGTCTTATCTCATCTCTTATTACTTTTAAAAACCATTGGTTTAAAAAACTTGAATTGTCTGTCTCTAAGTCTATAAGATAATCATTCACAAGTTCATAGTATATAGGTAGAAACTCTCTCTCTTTAGCCTTTCCGTATGCTTTCTCATCTATTTCTTTTTTTACTACTTTTCTTCTAAACTCTGGAGTTGGGAAGTTGACATCATTAAACTTTTTTAGCTCTGCTAAAAGCTTGCTTTCAAACTCAATATTTTTTTTCTCTCTTAGGTATTGAGTGAGTTCTTTTGAGATTTTATCTGCTTCATTTTTGACATCTACAATATCATAAATGCCTACTTTTACATTTGAGATATGAGCGTTAAAAGCAGAAACATCCACACCTATGGCATTCATTCCTAGCTCACTTGCTTGAACTAAAGTCGTACCGCTACCACAAAAAGGGTCTAAAACCGTATCTCCCTTTTTAAAAAAAATATCCTTCTTAAATGTATCGGTATGTTCATCAAGAAAATACTCTACAAGCTGAGGAATAAACTTTCCCTTGTATGGGTGAAGTCTATGAACATGTTTTGTAGTTTGATACTCTCTTAGATTATCAAAGGAGAGCCTCCAATTCAAATCATCTCCAAACCTATTTTTATATGCAATCTCTTTTGGGAGGTGGTGCTTCTTATAATAATCCATAAGTTCAAGCTTGTCTATAAGAACAATACCATCTTTTTCATATTTTGTTATCTTGCCATATTGCACCAGATATGAAATGTTGGATGGGGCAATATCTTTTTTTAGATAACTAGTCGCTAATTTCCCAGCTTCATTTATAGTGATATAGCTACTAGATTGCAGTGTACTATCTGGCAAAAGCACCTCCTAATATCCAAGCATAAATGGAATAAAACTATAAACTATCCCCATTTATCAAGACTGCTTTCTAAGAACTTATTTTACCATCTGTAGCTAAATTTTAAACATCCCTCTCTTTATTAGCAATACTAAGTGAGACATAGATAGTGAAAGAGACTACTATCAAGATACTTCCATTTATCACTTCAAAAGCAGGGATAAGCTTTAATAGTCTAATCCACAAAGACCCCTCACCACCTTCCATGACTACATCACCATAGCCAACTGTTGTAACTGTTATCGCACTAAAGTAGAGTGAGTCCACAAGACCATTGAAGCTTTTTGGTGAAAAAAGGTAGATTTCAGCCCCTCTTGCGATTATGTAGTTTAAGCAGTAGTAGATAAGTCCATAATTTAGGATAATCTCCATATAGCTTCTCATAGCAAGCCCTACCCTTTCATAGTAGAGAAGTCCACTTCCTTTTTTGTGGTTTTTGCTTAGCTGATCTCTTGAATCTTTCAAAAAAGCATAAAAAATCTCAAGACAGCGAGAGAGGGCAAAGATTATCATCATCGCAAAAAACAGCATAAGTGCATAAGAGAGATAGCTTGCAAACTCCGAGTTGTCGTAATTAAAAAAGTTAAATATATTTACATCAACACCGCTTTTTCTATAAAATATTGCAACAAAAATATCAAGTATGACAATAACAAGTGAGAGTTTTATGGCTATATATACATTTATAGAGTTTCTCTTTTTGATGACTTCCTTTTTATTGTTTTTGTGTACTCTTTTTTCATATCTAGCGTAGTGATAGGTCAAAAACAGCGTATGTGCAACAATAGTTTTCATACTTCTAAATAGCTTCACCAAAAAAGAGCTAGAAGAATTATGAATAGCTTTTAGCTCATCACCCAAGCTAAAGACAAAAACAGCCTGTAAGAACTCAAACACATTTATATCCAAAAGCCTTCTACTAAGATAGGAAACCCATACAAAAAGGGCAACAAAAACTATCAGAGAGAGCAGATGTTCGAGTGTCACTAGGTAGCCTTGAGTGTTGAATTTGAGTCATAATATAGGAGATTTGATAAATAATCCTTTAAAAACATCTAATTTTTATATTTCACTCTTAATTTTTTTAAAAACTTCTGCTAAAATTAGCAAAGAAGATGACAAGGATACTTTCATATGGATAGTGACAACTGTTTTAGCTTTGAGATATCAAACCAAAAAAGCAAAACACTATACGACACTTTACTAAGAACTACTACTGAGGGCTACTGGGCAATAGACATTGATGCAAAAACTATTGAGGTAAATGATGCTCTATGTTACTCACTTGGATATAGCAGAGATGAGATTATTGGTAGAACACCATTTGAGTTTTGTGACGAGGAGAACCTCAAACTACTAAAAGAGCAAGTAGCAAAAATTCCTGTAAATGACCATAGACACTATGAGATAACTATGGATAGAAAAGATGGCAAAAAAACACACTTCATAGTAAATGCTACGACACTAAGAGATGATAATGGTAAACCTCTTGGTGGATTTGCTTTTTTTACTGATATTACAGAGAAAAAAGAGATAGAGAAAAGCCTAAAAGAGAGTGAAGAGCGAAACAGACTTCTATCAAACCTATCCGTAGATGGGATAGTTCTTATAAAAGATAGCTTAATAGCAGATACAAATGATGCTCTAGATAAGATGCTTGGATACACAAGAGAGGAGCTTTTAGGGAGGTCTCCTTTTGATTTTGTTGACCCTAAGTTTGTAGATATTGCAAAAGAGCACCACATCACACGGAGTGAAGAGCCTTATGAAGTAGTTGCACTAAAAAAAGATGGAGTAGCCCTTCCAGTAGAGCTTAGGGGTGCAACTATACCCTATAGAGGTGAAGAGATAAGAGCAGTTATCGTTAGAGACCTAACACATATAAGAGAGGCTCAAAACAAGATAATAGAGCAAAAAGAGTTTCTACAAACCCTCATAGACACCATACCTGTTCCAATTTTTTACAAAAATAGAGAGGGTTTTTATATCGGTTGTAATCGTGCTTTTATGGATGTTTTTGGATTTGATAGAGAGGAGATCATAGGTAAAAGCGTCTATGATGTTGCTCCTTTGGATATTGCCAAACGATATGATGAAGAGGATGAGAAACTTTATGAGAGTAAAGAGGGCTCACAAATATACAACTTTGTAGTAAAAAATAGAAAAACAGGAAAAAAGTTTGATGTTATTTTTCATAAAAGTGTCTATCACGACAAAGATGGTAGGGCAAATGGAATAATAGGTGCCATCTTAGATGTCACAGAGATAAACAGGCTTTTAGAAGAGACAAAGCACCTTAATGAGGAGCTTCAGACGATGAATGAAGACCTTATAGATAGAGTAGAAAGAGAGGTAAACTCTCGACTAGATGTCGTAAAAGAGCAAGAAGCCCAACAAGCTATGCTCATACAGCAATCAAAAATGGCAGCACTTGGAGAGATGATAGGTGCTATCACACATCAGTGGATGCAGCCTCTAAATGTGATAAATATGCTAGCATCAGATATAGATGAGTTTTATGATGATGAGTTTTTGATATCAATCCAGAAAAAGATATTTTGCCAAGTTGACTTTATGAGTCAGACGATGAAAGATTTTAAAAACTTTTTCAAACTAGAAAAAGAGCTCCAAGCAATAAATCCTTATGAGGTATCTTTGAAAATCGTCAATATGTTTAAAGGGCAGTTTGAAAAAAGAGGTATTGAGATTGTTTTGAAGCAAAAAGAGAGTTTTAGCACTCTTGGATACTCCAATGAGTTTCAACATGTACTTTTAAATATATTCAACAACGCCAAGGATGCAATAGTAAGTAGTGGTGAAAATAGCGGAAAGATTGTCTGTGTTTTTACAAAAATAAATGGTCGAGGAGTCATAAAAATAAGTGACAATGGAGGCGGTATCCCAACTGAACTACTACCTGAAACTATATTTGAACCCCACATAAGCACAAAAGGGGATAAAGGAACAGGTATAGGTCTATACATATGCAAAACCATCATACAAAAAAGTATGAAAGGCAGCATAAGTGCCAAAAATATAGCTAAAGGCTCAGAATTTACGATAGAACTACCACTTGCAGGTAAAACTGCGTAAAATAGGCTCAGAGCTTTACTTTTTGAAAAACCACTATCACTTTCTCTTAAAAACATCTTGCAATAAAGTTGCCTGTCCCCTTTTTCTTTTTACTAGGGCATTTTGATACATCAAGAATTGAAATGATAAATGAAAAAGTAAAAAAATTACTTATGAAGTGGGTGAAACCCCCCAAGGGGAGTTTCTAAAGAAGGGGGAGATTTACATCATTCCGCCCATGCCACCCATGCCGCCCATACCACCCATATCAGGCATTGCAGGAGCTGACTCATCTTTTGGAATTTCGCTTACTGTGGCCTCTGTAGTTAGTAGAAGACTTGCTACTGAGATAGCGTTTTGAAGTGCTACTCTCTCAACTTTTAGTGGGTCTATAATACCCGCTTCATACATATCTACATACTCACCAGTTGCAGCGTTAAAGCCATAAGCCTCGTTTTTGTTTTGCTCAACTTCATTTGCAACCACACCAGCATCAAAGCCAGCATTTGCTGCAATCTGCTTTAGAGGAGCTTTGATAGCTCTTTTGATGATATCATATCCGATAGCCTCATCGCCAGATAGATCAAGAGTAACTTTTGCAGCAGCTCTAATTAGTGCAGCTCCACCGCCAATGACGATACCTTCTTCAACAGCTGCTTTTGTAGCAGAAAGTGCATCTTCAACTCTATCTTTTCTCTCTTTCATCTCTACTTCACTTGCAGCACCAACTTTGATAACAGCTACACCGCCACTAAGTTTTGCTAGTCTTTCTTGAAGTTTTTCTTTGTCATAATCACTTGTAGTTTCTTCGATTTGAGCTTTTATCTGATTGATTCTTGCATCAACTTTAGCTTTTTCACCACTTCCATTTACAATAGTTGTGTTGTCCTTATCAATTACCACTCTTGAGCAAGACCCGAGATCTTCCATAGTTGCACCCTCAAGTGTACGCCCAAGCTCTTCACTAATAACCTCACCACCTGTAAGAATAGCAATATCTTCAAGCATAGCTTTTCTTCTATCACCAAATCCTGGAGCTTTTACAGCTGAAACATTTAGTATACCTCTTAGTTTGTTCACAACTAGAGTTGCTAATGCTTCACCCTCTATATCTTCAGCTATGATAAGAAGTGGTCTGCTTGATTTCATTACTTGCTCTAGAAGTGGAAGGATGTCCTTCATTGATGTTACTTTTTTATCATAAAGCAGGATGTATGGATTTTCAAGTACTGCTTCCATCTTTTCACTATCTGTTACAAAGTATGGAGACAGATAACCTCTATCAAACTGCATACCCTCAACCACATCTAGCTCATCACTAATACCTTTTGCTTCTTCTACAGTGATAACACCATCTTTTCCAACTTTTTCCATAGCCTCAGCGATAAGTTCACCGATTTTGAGGTCTGAGTTTGAAGAGATAGATGCTACTTGAGCAATCTCTTTTTTGCCACTTACCTCTTTTGAGGCAGTTTTTAGCTCTGATACTATAGCTTCACAAGCTTTGTCCATTCCTCTTTTTACTGAGATAGGATTTGCACCTGCTGTGATGTTTCTTAGACCCTCTTTGAACACACTATATGCAAGGACTGTAGCTGTTGTAGTACCATCACCTGCTGCATCTGCTGTTTTGCTAGCTACATCTTTTACAAGTTGAGCGCCCATGTTTTTTATTCTATCTTCTATCTCTATCTCTTTTGCGACACTCACACCATCTTTTGTGATAGATGGAGCACCAAAAGACTTCTCTATCAAGACATTTCTACCTCTAGGTCCCATCGTAACTTTTACAGCATCTGCTAGTTGCTGGACACCCTCAAAAAGTCTGTTTCTTGCACTATCTGAAAAATATATCTCTTTTGCAGCCATAAGTAAACTACCTCCTATAAATTATTTTAAAATACCTAAAATATCATCTAGATTCATAACTAGATACTCTTTACCATCTAGTTTTATCTCTGTCCCTGAATATTTAGAGAAGATAACTTTATCTCCAACACTAAGTTCACCCTCTTCTTTTACCTCTTTGCTTATAGCTTTTACTTCGCCACCAAGTGGTTTTTCTTTTGCATTATCTGGGATTATAATCCCTGAGCTTGTTTTGGTCTCTTCTTCTACTCTTTCAACCAAGACTCTTTGGCCTAGTGGTGTGAAATTCATCTACTACCTCCTTAGAATTAGCACTTAATGTTTTTAAGCGCTAAAATTATAGTAGATATTGCTTAAAAAGTCAATAGTTGTGTGAAAAAAATCTAGACAAGTTTAGTCTAAGTCACTAAAGATAAGTATAGTCGTAAAGCTAAGTTGTAATTTTTTCTCCATTTCTATTGTGAATTTGGATTTATCTGCTAAAATAGTAAAAAACTTCAGGGGCATAGATGAGTAATAAACTATCTATTTATATATTTTTAGGAATAACTATCTTTTTTCTACTTGTAGCATCTTTTTTTGTAGCAGTCTTCTCAGAATTTGGTAACAATATTATAAAAGCTCAGATACAAGAAGTCATAGATGAAAAATCTCCTCAAAAACTAATAGTAAAAGAATTTAAACTCTCACCCTCGCAGATTCACATATATATAGAATCTGAAAAAAACTCATTTATAAGTGTAGATGCAAACTACTCACTTCTAAGCTTCCAAGCTGATGGTATCTACAAAGCCAACATAAGAGAACTAGGAGACTACAAAGAACTTACAGATATAAAGCTTCAAGGTGAGCTTGTAAGTGCTGGTGAGTTTAGAGCAGAAGCAGAGCATATAGATATTCAAGGTATAGTAAATGTTGCAGAAGCTGATATAGACTTTGATATAGACCTAAAAGACAACTTGTTTCAAAAAGCCATCATAAGCTCTGATACTATAAAGATAGAAAACCTACTCCACCTTCTATCACAACCTAAAGTAGCTAGTGGTGCAATAAAGCTAGACTCAGACATAACACCTAGTGAAGATGGACATATTAAAGGTAGTGCAACAATAAGTATAGACAAAGGTATAGCCTACAGAGATGCTCTAAAAAACTCTTATAATATAGAGATTCCAAAAGATGCAGAGTTTAAAGCACAAGCAAAAGCCAATATAGATAGAAAAAACCTAAGCATAAACACTCAAGTAGTAAGCCCTCTGCTAGAACTAACCACGCAAAACCTACTCCTAAATCTAGACAAAATGAGTGCCAATGGAGATATAAAGGCACTGATTAATCCTATAAAAACAGAACTCTTTAACATAAAAAAACAAACAAAGCTTCTAGCAAACCTAAAAGCAAAAGACTCCATAACAGATATTAAACTTCTTAGTGATATGTTTGATAGTTCTATAAAAGCCTCTATAGTTCTAGACAAGTTTGAACCAAAAAAGGTAGTAGCAAACTCTGAACTCATAAAAGTAGAAAATATTCTTGCTTTTTTAAACCAACCAGATCTTTCTAGTGGTGAGCTAAAAGCAGATGTAGATATGGACATACTTTCAGATACAAACATAAAAGGTAAAGCACTCCTAGAAATAACCAATGCCATAGTTTACAAAAACATACTAAAAGATAATTTAGACATTGAAATAAAAAATGACATTCCATATACCTCTAATTCAGAAATAGAGTTTGGTGGTGAGATTATAAAAGCAAAAAGCAACATCAAAAGCTCACTTCTAGACTTAGAGCTACAAGATGTTGTATATTATCTCAAAAACAGCTCTTTTGATGGAGAGTTTAATGCAGAGCTAGAGCCTATAGATACTCCATATTTCTACATAGATGAGCCACTCACAATAAAAGGAAGTGCAAAGGCTGATGAGAAAACAACAACAATACAAGCCAACACTAAGCTCTTTAGTAGCGATATAGCCCTAAGTGCACTTCTAGAAACTTTCAAAACAAAGGCCATTAGTATCAAAGCTCCAAGCATATCTCTAAAGGATCTACTACGATTTAGCAAACAAGACCCACTCGCAAGTGCGAATGTAGCCCTTAATGTAGATATAAAAAATATAGAAAGTAAGCCAAAAGGTCTTATAGATATCAAAAGTGACAACCTACTAATAACCAAAAAATCACTAAAAGAGAGCCTAGAAGTAGAGAATGCTGATAAAGACATCACGGGTAGCTTTAGTTTAAACTCTGTTATTAAAAGTGGAATTGCTAATAGTGCTCTTGAACTAAGCACAAATGTAGCAGATATTAGAACTCAGAAACTTCATTATGATATAGAAAACTCATCACTTCAAAGTGACTTTTTAGTTAGCATATCTAATCTAAACGCCCTAGAGTTTCTAACAGGTACGGCTCTTTATGGAAGTATAGATATTGCAAACTCACTTAACTACAAAGATGAACTTATAAACTATCATGCAAACTCAAAAACACTTGGTGGCGAGGTGAATGTAGTGTTTGATGACTACAAAATAGATGCTACTGCGAATAATATAGATGCTCATTTGCTTGATGAGATGCTTGGACTAACAAAAGTTTTCAAGAGTGGTAATTTCAATATGAAGAGCAAACTTAGGCTTGAGAAAAACTCAGAAGATATGCTTAAAAGCCTCAATGGAGATTTTAGACTTGAAGGAAATCAGCTTGTTTTAGAAGGCTACAATATAGATTTGATTGTTGATAATTTTAAAAGCACCCAGAGTGTCACACTTCTTGATGTTGGAGCCATAGTTTTAGCAGGACCAGTAGGTATAGCTGCAACAAAAGGGCTAAGCGCAGGTGGAATGGCATATGGAGGTAGCGGAGGAGACACAACAATAAATGAGCTACTTGTAAAATCCACCATAAAAAATGGAATAGCACATGCAGATGATGTGGCTTTTTCTACCAACAAAAACCTTATAGCAGCAAGTGGAGCGATACAACTATGGAATAAAGAGTTTAAGAACTTCTGGATAGCTGTTGTTGATAAACATGGTTGTAGCGAGTACAAACAAAGAGTAGGAGGTACCATCAATAACCCAAATATTATCACTACTCAAAGCTCTTTTGAGATAGTCAAAAATGTAGCAAAGTCGGTAGGCTCTATCTTTTCAGATACAGCTGATAGTGTTATTGGTGCTATAGGTGGAAATAAAGTTGAGAAAAAATGTGATAAGTTTTATAGTGGTGAAGTTGAGTTCAAAAAATAACTTTTAATAATTAAAGGTAGATTAAAACTTATCTTGCTAAGATTTGAAGAACTTATATTTGAAAGGACGGAATTATGAAGAGTTTACTTAAGCTTCTAATGGCTTCACTACTTCTAGGTGCATTCGCAGTGAGTACTGCAAGTGCAGATGCGGACAAAGGTCAGAGATACTATCTCAAGATTTTCAAACCAGTAACTGGTTTTAATGGTACTAAGTTTGCAGCTATGCATACTCAGGAAGGATGGGAAGAGCAATTCGCAAATGGTGGAGAGATATTCATCAAAGAGTGGAGTGAAAAATATCCTAAGCTAGCTCCAATGCTACAAGGTGATAAGTTTAAAGAGGGTATTATGCCTCACATTAAAGACTTTGCTATCAAGTTTGCAAGTGATAGTGGTAATGTACCTAGTTGCTAGTTAACTCTCCCCTTCGGGGGTTTTGCTTACAAATCTTCTAAGCATCCCCTCATCAACAAGCAGTTCAATTATACTTTTAAAAATAGGAACAGCCGTTCTTGAAGCAAAATACTCACCTTTAGAATCAAGATTATAAACCATCACACCTATTGTAAACTTATTTTCTAAACCATTAGCAAAACCAAAAAAAGAGCTATTATAAATATCTTCATATTTTCCTGCTACTGCTATATGTGCTGTACCTGTTTTTCCACCTATATTTAAGCCTGGAACTTTTGCACCAACTCCAGTGCCCTCATTTACAGTCTTTTGAAGCATTTTATTTACTATATCAGCTGTTGCTGGACTTATGACCTCTCTTGGTTCAGACTCTGTAAGATATACTTTTTGAGAACTTCTAGAGTTAAAATATGAGCCTATTTTTGGGCTAATAGCATTTCCTGCATTATTAAAAATATTAAAAGCTTTTAGCATCTGCATAAATGTAGCCTGAAACCCATATCCATAAGAGACTGTTGCTTTATAAACCTCATTTTGAAGTCTTGTAACTGGTGGAATGTTACCATTTTTCTCATAAGGCAAATCAATTCCACTTGGCTGAGAAAAACCAAACTTTAGCAGACCTTGATGATAGTTTGATGCACTTAATCTTTGAGAAAGCTTTGCCATACCAATATTACTTGAGTAGATTATAACATCCTCTGCTATAGCCCTACCCAACTTGTGGGAATCTGTTATCACATTTTTGCCAAGTCTATATCTACCATCTTCTAAAAAGATATTTTCATATGGGTTCACAAGTCTATGCTCTAGAAGTAAAGAGAAGATAATAGGCTTTATGACAGAGCCAGGCTCTATAGGGTACTCAAGCATTTTTGAGTTTAGATTTGGATAGTCTCTTGTTAGTATTTTGTTTGGATTAAACCTATTAGTAGTAGCTGCGGCTAGCATCTTTCCACTATCTGAATCCATTAACCCTACAACAATCTCCTCAGCATTAAGTCTTTTTTTGAACTCATCTAGTACTCTCTCTATCTTTTTTTGGAGTTTCAAAGAGATATTTAGGTGTAGATTTTGACCATCTATTCTTCTTTTTACTATACTGTCACCATTTAAAATAATATCAAACCCCAAATCTCTCTCACCTCTTACATACATATCTTGAACGGGTGAGAGATTGTACTGATAGTACTTTTCTAACCCCTTAACACCTTCTACTTTTGTGATTTTGCTATCTTCATATTTTCGTACATATCCCAATACAGGCTCAAGTGTATCTTTATATGTGTACTCTCTTTTCTCTCCACTCTCTATAATGGACAACCCATAGTTAAAAACCCTCCCACTCTCATCCTCATGGTCTCTAAAAACACCATATCTTAGTAACTTGTATGAGAGTTTTTTTAGATTAACTGCAGCTTTTTCATCTATATTGTACGAAAGAACTATATTTCCTTTTCTTTTTAACTTATCATATAGCTCATCTTTATCTATTCCGCTATAGGTAGAAAAAAGTGTAACAAAAAGCTCTTTTTTTCCAGGGTCTAAGTTGTATGTATTCATAACTGCTTTGTAGAGTTTTTTACTAGAAGCTAGAGTAAAGCCATCACTACTATATATAGCTCCCCTAATGGCTGATTCTATACTTGAAGTGTAGAGAGTTGGAAGTTTTCGATCACTTAAGGCTATTTTGGTAGTAGCTACTCCAAAAAGTAGGAAAAAGGAGATAAGAAGGGCAAAAAGAACAACAACCTTAACAGTCCTCGCTCTTCCACTACCCTCCATTGGTTAAAGAGTTATACCTGAGTTCTTAGTATCTCTTTGTATGCGCTTATTGCTTTGTTTCTAACCTCAAGCATCATCTTCATACTTGACTCAGCCTTGTTTATCGCAAGTGCTGCTTGGTGAAGGTCTTTTACCTGACCTGTTGCCATATCTGTTAGTGCACCCTCACCTTTTCTTTGGTAGTTATCAACATCTTCAACAGACTCTTTTAACACATCAGCAAATGACTTTCCATCACCGCCTTGGGTTTTTTGAGCAGTGTTACTTGTACCAAGATTGGCAAAACTATTATCAATTTTAAAATCTGCCATAACTGACTCCTAATTACTGCAACATCGATAAGGCACTATTAGCCATATCTTTTGCACTTTGAAATGCCGAAACATTTGCTTCATAAGCCCTAGTTGCTTCTATTAAATCGGCCATTTCTACAACCGGATTAATATTTGGATATGCAACATACCCTTCATCATTAGCATCTGGGTGTGTTGGGTCATATTTGAGATTAGGCTCACTATCATCTCTAACCACTTTATCTACATAAACACTCATAATAGGCGGTTTTGGCTCTCTGCCAAACTCATCCTCATCTAATGGGTCTTCGTATTTTAGCAGATTTGAGTTTTCTCCAAGCTTTTGATTCAAAACTTCATTAAAATCAAAAGCTTTAAAGATAACATCTTTTCTTCTATAAGGTCCACCCTCATCAGTTCTAGTAGTGTTCGCATTAGCAATATTCGCACTTATCATATTTAGTCTAAATCTCTGTGCTGAAAGCCCATATCCGCTAATATCAAAACTAGATAGAAAAGCCATTGTTTTTCCTTATTATAATTTACTACTTGACTCAAGAACTGTTCGCATAATTGCACTGTTCTTCTTAAGTCCATTTATTAGAGCTTTGTACATTACATCATTTTTACTAAGCTCGCCCATCTCTACATCCAAATCAACACTATTTCCATCATTTCTGGCCAAATGCCCATCTCTAAAAAAAAGCGTAGCTTTTGAACTATCCATACTCTCATACTTGTTCATATGGTGACCGCTTGTTTTTGCTAGCTCTAAATCTGGTTTTTTATTACCAAAAGCATCTTTTGCTTTTTTGGCTAGCATCTGCTCAAAGTTAATATCTTTTGGCTTATAAAAAGGTGTATCTATATTTGCTATGTTACTGGATATAAGGTCTTGTCTTACAGCTCTGTGATTAAGTGCCTCTTTTGCAAAAACCCTAGCCTTTGAGTACTCAAACATACCAAGTTCCATAGATTACTCCTTTTCAATCTTCCTTACAAAGCAATTTGTATTCCAAAATTTTTGTAAGTTTTGTAATACACATAATATTAGCAGAAGCGATTTAAAAACAAATAAATGTTAGAATGTAATCAAAAAGTGCTAAGTTTATTATGGTTGATAAAAAACTCTTCATCTATGTCGGTATTGCTATAACTATAGGGGTTATATTTTCGTACTCCTTATCTACTTTTACTGTACTTCTGTATGGTTATAATCAATTTCATTTTTTTATTAGAGAGGCTTTTGTTGGGGTTCTCTCCATACTCTTAATCTGGGGTATCTCAAGGGCTGACCCTGATAAGACTATAGTGCCTCTTGGTTTCTTTTTTTTCTTTACTGGACTTTTTCTCATGTCTATAATGCCATTTTTAGGAGAGCCACTTGTAAAAGAGATTGGCGGAGCTAAGAGGTGGATAAAACTCCCTTTTATCTCTATAACCCCAGTTGAGTTTTTTAAGATAGGCATGGTTTTTTTCCTTGCGTGGAGCTTCTCTAGAAAAATTCCTGAAGGCAAAAAAAACCTACTTACAGAACTAAAAATATTTCTTCCCTATGCTGGTGTTTTCTTGCTAGCAGTTGTACTTATTGCTCTTTTTCAAAACGACTTAGGACAAGTTGTTCTACTTGCTACGACTTTTGGGATACTTTTTTTCTTAGCTGGAACTAGCTTTAAGTTTTTTGCAACACTCTCAATAGTATCGTTTTTTATGTTTGTTGTTTTTATTATCACCTCTGAGCACAGGGTTCTTCGTATTATGCAGTGGTGGGCTACCTCTCAAGAGACTATCTTGTCTGTAATGCCAACTCTACTGGCTGATAAGCTAAGGGTTGATAACCTACCTGAACCATATCAAGTTTACCACTCTTTAAACGCCATCAACCACGGCGGACTAAGTGGTGTTGGTCTTGGAAATGGACTTATAAAACTTGGGTTTTTAAGTGAGGTTCATACAGATATAGTTCTAGCTGGAATTGCTGAAGAAACTGGACTTTTGGGTCTTTTGGGTGTAACTGTTTTGATACTTCTTATAACTCATAGGATTTTTAAAATAGCAAATAGAAGTGAAAACAAAACCTACTATCTTTTCTGTATCGGTGTAGCACTTCTTATTTCAGTATCTTTTTTGATAAATGCACTTGGTATCTCTGGAATAGTACCTATAAAAGGTATTGCTGTTCCATTTTTGAGTTATGGAGGAAGCTCTTTGCTTGCTATATCTATAGCTATAGGTATGGTACTATCTATTAGCAAAAAAGCGAAGATGTAGGATTAAACCAAACTAAACTTCATACACTTTTCCAAATAGCTCTTTTTTATAATATGGGGAGCTTTTATCAAAAACTACAAAACTCTCATCCAAATCCACCAAGACAAAACCATCCACCACCCCTTCTTTTATCACTCCTCTACCTTCTGCTCCAACTATGCTTGCAGGATTGTATGAGATGAGAGAACTTAGCTTTTCTAGGCTAATATGTCCCTCTTTTACAAGATATGTATAGCAGAGGCTGAAGAAATATCCTATACTATCTATTCCATAAAGAGCCTCTTCAAACGCCATATCTTTTTTGTTGATAGACTTTGGTGAGTGCAAAGAAGTTAGCACATCTATACTTTCATCTTTCAAGGCTTGTAAGAGAGCATCTTTAGTAGAGCTTGACTGTAGAGGAGGCATTATTTTTGCGTATGTATTGTAGTCCTCGCAAGCATCTTCACTTAAGGCTAAGTGGTGAATAGATACTTCTGAGTATATATCTAGGGAGTCATTTTTTTTGGCTCTTTTTATGATTTCAAGGCTTCTTGGGCTTGAGAGTGCACTAAAGAGCATCCTAGCTTTAATACTATATGCAAACTCTATAAGCTTTGCTACCTCTTTTGTCTCATATATAGATGATATTCCCGGTAGCCCTAGTTTTGAAGATAAATAGCCCTCATTCATTACACCATTTTCTGATATGGACAAATCATCACATCTACAAAGGATTAGACTATTCCACATATTTGCATATTCAAATATTCGTCTTAGTAAATTTCCAGCTTTATGACTCTCTAGATATATGGTATTGCAGTTGTGTTTTGAGAGTATAGATATATCACTTATACTAAAATCATTTTTTATAGATAGTATTGATGGGTTTATGTGTAACTTCCCGCTAGAGGTACTTCTAACAAACTCTATTGTAGCTTCACTCTTTATCTGTGGAGAGCACTCTGGTATAAGAGTGATATCATAAACTCCAGCTTTTTGAGCATTTTCTGCTAAAGAGAGAAGGTTTTTGTGAGTTAGAAGCGAGTCTTTAACCCTAGTATTCAAATCAAAGAAACTAGGCATTAATAGAAGGTCTGCACACTCTATGACTTCATCATTGTTAGTAGGAGTGATAGAGCTTGCTATTTTTTCTATCCTCTCCTCACATACCCTTACATCTGCTTCATATTTTCCATCTTTATCACAGATGGTGCAGTTTTTTAAGAGTTTACTTCTCATGTGTCTCCTTATGAGAATATTTCCAATAAATAAGCTGAAATAGTTCCCATATCACCAGTGGCTATAGCTATACCTACAAGCACAAGTAGAAGTCCTGCTACTATTTCTATTATTTTGAAGTGTTTTTTTACTCTGTTCAAAAAGTTCATAGCTTGCGAAGTAACAATAGCTGTTAGTAAAAAAGGAAGTCCTAAGCCAGCAGCAAATGTAACCATAAGCAACACTCCTTGCATAGCCCCACCCTCTTTTCCTGCAAGCATAATAATACTTCCAAAAATAGGTCCAATACAAGGTGTCCACCCGAGTGCAAAAGAGAGACCTAGCAAAAAAGGAGCAAAAAATGTAAGTATCTTTTTTAAAACACCTGTACTATCTTTTGCATCGCCAAAATCCGCTCTTGCTTGGAAGTTTAAAAACTTGATATTTATAGCTCCCATTGTATGAAGACCAAAGGCTATAATAATAAGACCTGCGACAATACTGAACCATTGATTATCAAAAACCCCTCCAATAAGCCTTGCCATAGATGCACCAAGTAGAACAAATACCGTACTAAAGCCTAAAATAAACATCAATGAAGCCGTGATTATTTTCCACCTTTGTGAGGCACTCATCTTTTTATCACCTCTTAGAGTACTAAGAGATAGACCTGAGATATATGATAGATAAGCTGGAATAAGAGGCAGAACACATGGACTTAAAAAACTAAGTAGTCCTGCTAAAAAGCTCACAACAAACGGAGCACTTTGAAACATACCAATCAATGACTCTTCCATTTAACTACACCTTTTAATTTTATATTAGCTAGCATTCTACACACAATAACTATAAATTTTACATAAATATCACTTGTAAATACCAAAACTCAATCTTTATCATCGTATGCCCTATAGCAGTCTCTTTTTTTGAAGCCATATATCATTATTTTCAAAACTCATAGGTGTTTCTTTGAACGCATATGGCAAAAACACTCCGCTAGTGCATCGATGATTTGGAGGTTTGGTTTAACATATATTTTATTTGCAACCTTTTCCATGATGATAAGTTTAGCGTTTTTCAACTCTTTGAGATGTCTTGATATAGTCGGTAGCGAATAGTTAAACTCAGAAGCAATCGTGCCCACACAGGTGGCTTGTTTGATTATATCTTTGCTTTTTGTTTGGGTGTTTATATCGCACTCATAGGGAGTGTTTAAAACATTTTGAAAGATTTCAAAACGGGTTTCATTACCTAAGGCTTTAAAAATATTGACCTTTTCTTCTGTACTTAGCATCCTTGTCCTTGACTTTTTGATAAGTTATATTGTACCATATAAAAGCAATTTAGCAAAATAGCTAAATATGTAAACTATTCAAAGGAATAAAGAATGAAACATCTTTTTATTATCAATACTCAACCATACGATGGTAGTGATGTAGTGTATAACGCACTTAGGCTTGCAAAAACCCTTCATGAGAAAAAACAAGAAGTAAAAATATTTTTGATGAATGATGGAGTAGATTTAGCTAGAGATGAAACCAAAAAGCCACAATTTTACGAATATGATCTAGTTGAGATGTTAAAATCGATGTATCAAGATGGTATTTCGCTGCAGGTATGCGGTAGCTGCCAAGCAAGATGTGGTATCAATAAAAACGCACCATACTTTGATGAAAACATCAAAAGTACAATGGGAATATTGGCTGATTGGTCGATAGAGTGCGATAAGGTGTATTGCTTTTAGATAAAAATCAAAGCTCTTATAATAAGATAGTAAATATACTTGACAAAGAGACACTCAATGTTATATAATCTTACAAGCAATTAAATTATTTAACTGCTAATTTAGTGTAGTAGACAAGTAGTTACCATATGTTTAGGAAGATATTGTGATTGATAAAAGAGAGCTTTTACTAAATCAGATCATAAAAGAGTACATTAGCACTCCTGAGCCTATTGGTTCAGAGTATTTAAAATTAAAGCTCAGTATCAAAATATCCTCTGCAACTATAAGAAACTACTTTAAAATCCTCAGTGATGAGGGTAAGCTAGAGCAACTACACATAAGTAGTGGACGGGTTCCTACTGACAGTGCCCTGAAGCTTTTTTGGAAACAGAACCTTTCACCCCTTGAGAAGATAGGACTACCAAAAGATAGTGAGCCTAGAATAAAAGAGGGAGCAAGGAAGAATAAGCTTTTTTGCATTGTGAAGTTCTATAAGCCAAACTGCCTAAAAGAGGTAGTAAATGTAAACAATAAATATCTACTAGCTGGTTTTGATAGTGGTGAGGTTGCTATGCCTTATCACGCCTCTTTGGAGAGGTTTTTAAAAGAGCTAATAGATATGGAGATAAACGATCTTATAAGAGTCGCTGATGAGGTTTGTGCTCACTCTCTAAGAGATAGATTAAGAGCCTTAAACACTGAAGAAGAAGGCACTATCAAAGAGGGTAGTAGCGAGCTTACAAGTATGGCATCGATTGATAAACCTATGAGCGAGCACTTCGAGGAGTATCTTAGTGGGACAATTATGGACAAAGTAGCAGATGGTATATACTTTAGCCAGATAGTTCCAGCAGGCTTTATGGCGATAAAGCAAGATATATCAATAGATGAAAAAGATGCAAAAATGATGCTCATAGGTAGACTTTTTAGAAATTACAGCAAATTTTACTCTTTTATTAAGGAGACATGATGGAAGAAAAAAAGCAAGAGAACATAGAGGAGCAACCAAGCTCAGAAGAGCAGGTAAGCCCAGAAGAAGAGATGGATACAACAAGCCAAGATGAGGAGCAAGAGAGTGAGCAGAGTAGTGAAGATTTTCAAGAGAAGCTCAAAGAGTGTGAAGATAGGTATTTAAGAGTGCATGCTGACTTTGAGAACACAAAAAAGAGGTTAGAAAAAGAGAAGTATGTCGCACTTGATTATGCGGTTGAGAAGTTTGCTTCTGAGCTTCTGCCAGCCCTAGACTCTCTAGATGCTGCCTTACAAGCAGTAAAAGGCTCCCAAGAGAGCCAAGAGAGTGCAAAAATCATAGAGGGGCTTGAGCTAACTCAAGAGCAGTTTTTAAAGGTTTTTAGTAAGCATGGAATACAAAAAGTAACTGGTGAAGAAGGCTTCAATCCACATCTTCATGAGGCTGTTATGAATGTAGATAGTGGCGAACATGAAGATGGTGAGATTGTTCAGATACTTCAAGCTGGATACAAATACAAAGAGAGGCTTCTTAGACCTGCTCTTGTCTCAATTTGCAAAAAATAATTTGAATTAGGAGGATTTATTATGGGAAAAGTATTAGGAATTGATTTAGGAACTACAAACTCATGTATGGCTTTTTACGAAGGTAAAGAGAGTAAGATTATCACAAACAAAGAGGGAAAAAACACAACCCCTTCAATTGTAGCTTTTACTGAAAAAGGTGAGGTACTAGTAGGTGACGCTGCAAAAAGACAGGCTATCACAAACCCTCAAAAAACAGTCTACTCTATAAAAAGAATAATGGGTTTGATGTGTAATGAAAGCGTAGCTGAGGAAGCAAAAAAGAGACTACCATACAATGTAGTTGATAGAGGTGGAGCATGTGCAGTTGATATAGATGGAAAAGTCTACACTCCACAAGAGATAAGTGCAAAAGTGCTCATGAAGCTAAAAGAGGATGCTGAAGCCTACCTTAGTGAGGAAATCACTGATGCAGTTATTACAGTACCAGCATATTTTAATGACTCTCAAAGAAAAGCAACAAAAGAGGCAGGAACAATTGCTGGTCTAAATGTACTAAGAATCATAAATGAACCAACAAGTGCAGCACTAGCGTATGGGCTTGATAAAAAACATGCTGAAAAGATAGTTGTTTATGACCTAGGTGGTGGTACATTTGATGTAACAGTTCTTGAAACTGGTGATGATGTGGTTGAAGTTCTTTCAACTGGTGGTGATGCATTCCTTGGTGGGGATGACTTTGATAACAGAATAATAGACTGGGTTGCAAAAGAGTTTAAAGAAGAGCAAGGTATCGACTTGAAAGGCGATGTAATGGCACTTCAAAGACTAAAAGATGCAGCTGAGTCAGCTAAAAAAGAGCTAAGTAGCTCAACTGAAACTGAGATAAACCTACCATTTATCACAGCTGATGCAAGTGGACCTAAACACCTTGTAAAAAAGATAACAAGAGCGAAGTTTGAAAGCCTTGTAGATGATTTGATAGAGCAGACTATAAGAACTATTGGTGAAGTTACTAAAGAAGCTGGACTTGATAAAAGTGATATAGCTGAGGTTGTAATGGTTGGTGGGTCTACTAGAATCCCTAAAGTTCAATCAAGAGTAAAAGAGTTTTTAGGAAAAGACCTCAACAAATCAGTAAACCCTGATGAAGTTGTAGCCATAGGTGCAGCTATTCAAGGTGGTGTACTTAAAGGTGATGTAAAAGATGTACTTCTTCTAGATGTTACACCTCTAAGCCTTGGTATTGAGACACTTGGTGGCGTTATGACAAAGGTTATTGAGAGAGGTACTACAATTCCAGTTAAAAAATCTCAAACTTTTAGTACAGCTGAAGACAACCAACCAGCAGTTACTATCCATGTACTTCAAGGTGAAAGGGAGCTAGGAAAAGATAACAAATCTCTAGGTATGTTTGAGCTAAGCGGAATACCAGCAGCTCCTAGAGGTGTGCCTCAGATAGAAGTTACATTTGATATAGATGCAAATGGTATCTTAACAGTTAGTGCAAAAGATAAAGCAACTGGCAAAGCTCAAGAGATCAAAATCACAGGCTCAAGCGGGCTAAGTGACGAAGAGATAGATAATATGGTAAAAGATGCAGAGGCTCACAAAGAGGATGATAAAAAGAGAAAAGAAGCAATAGAGGCTAGAAACCAAGCTGACTCTCTAGTTCATCAAACAGAAAAGAGCCTAGAAGAGTTAAAAGACTCTCTAGACCCAGCTGAAAAAGAGAAGATAGAGACAGCTCTAAATGAGCTAAAAGAGACTCTAAAAGATGAAAACGCAAGTAAAGAAGATATAGATGCTAAAGTAAAAACGCTAACAGAAGCTAGTCACAAGCTAGCAGAAGAGATGTACAAAAAAAGTGCAGGTGAACAAGGAGGAGCAGGAGCCGCGGGTGCAGGTGCAGCTGGTGGTGCAGGAGCTACTGGCGGAAAGAAAAAGGACGATGATGATGTCATCGATGCAGAGGTGGAGTAATCCCCCCTCTGTTTCATATCTAATATCTAAAAAATCTACTTTAAAATATCGTTAATCATTTGAGATAAATCATCTCTATTTATCTTTGTTTTATACTCAATATTCAAACCTTTGTCTTTAAGTTTTTTAAAAAATGCTTGGGCACTTTTTATCTGTAGTTTTTCTTTTGTGCTTATATCATCTTTATTTTCATACCCTTTAGTTTCAACTACAAAATACAACTCTTTGTCACCATTGTGATCTATGACATACCCAAAATCCGGATTATAGTTTCTACCGTGAGCGGTAGGAATATTTACCTTTGGTAATTTTCCAAAAACCACTACTCTTTTATCACTAGACTCATCTATGGTTGTTTTTTCTATAGTGCTATCTACCTCCATAAAGTCTTCATCATATATCGATCTTTCTCTTACATTTTTAGATTTTATTTTATAAGTTTCAACACCTAAGCTACCCTCATGAATAAACTCTTTTATTTTGCCTTTTTCATCCGTTAGTGATGTATTGCAAGCTCTAATCTCCTTTAAGTCATACGATATTTTATTGATTATAGTCTCATATATTGCACTAACTAACTGCTCTTCTACTCTTTTGAGACTTAAGTTTTCATTTTGGGGTATAAGCTCAAATTTGTCTTTTTTGATTCCATGCAGTACTTTAGCTACTGTTTGCATACTAAGTTTTGTATTATTTGCCAAAGTCTTTACAAACTCATAAAGTGTAAATATAGAGTGTGTTTGAACCATTACACTCTCTTTGTCACTGTCGTGTTTTGCATTGTCTTCAACATTTTTATCTCGTTTTACGATAATATCTTGCCCACTAATCTCAAAGTTTTTATCTATCTTTTTTATTGCCGTTTTGACTAAAGTTTCACTATCAATGTCATATTTTACAACCGCATCATAGTTTAGGTTATCCCAAAGGGCTTTGAACTTTTTGAAATTGGCTTGATTGATTTTTATTTTTCCTTCTTTTTTCTTACTACCTCTATCTTTTGCTTTGATTCTACCGGATGTCTTAAAGAAACTATCAAAATACTCTTTAAGTTTTTTGCTGTTACACCCTTTTATCTCTAAGGACTCTAGCTCTTTTGATCTAGAACTGTACTGTTCTTTTGAAATAGTTATTTCACTCATATCTTCATCATCTATGGCTATAAACTCCATCTCTTCAAGTTTATCAAGTAATCTTGTGGCAGCTCTTGATGTTGTAGATATATTATTTTCTACCATAATATCTTCGTTAAATAGTTTTGACACTTGTTTAACACTGTGCTCACTTATCTCACTTTGAATAGAAGCTACAAAATTTTCTTCAGTTGATGGAACTACTACAAAAAGCTCATTAATAAACTCAAAGTTACTATCATCTTGTGTGATCCGTTTTCCATCTTGATTCACTGCTAGTCGTAGACCTCGCCCTATTTGTTGAAGTTTTGATATTTTGGAATTGCTTGGTGCTAATTTACATAGAGTCATTACATTTGGATTATCCCAACCCTCTTGCAGTGCCCACTGAGAGAATATAAATCTAAGGTCACTATCAAATGATAATAGCTCCTCTTTCTTATTTAAAATAAGTTCAATAGCCTCTGCTTCATCTCCCTCTTTTTTAGACTTAGCAAAGTACCCACCATGAATCTCATTTAGACTATCTTTTGTTTTTAAAAGATACTTCTTATAATCTTCATCAATATTATCTCTTTTTAAAACTTCATTTAGATTTTTAAGATATAGCTTTTCAAATAGCTCTGCTAACTTTCCATTTGTACCCTCAGAGGTCAAGTACTTATCTACTCTATCAATGAAGAACAGACAAAGTGCTTTGATATCCAGTTTAAAAAGCTCTTCTTCTCTTTCAAAGTGATTTTTTATTGCAGTATCGACGATAATCTTTTGCATCTCATCAAGAAGCGCACCATAGCTTTCACTAACCCCTAAAGATAAAGAGATACTATTTGTAAATACTATTTCACTCTTTGTAATCTTTTCTACAATATAACTATTTAAATATTCTATACCCACTTTTTCGCCAAGGTTTTCACCTTTTTCTAAAACTACTTTTTTATTTTTAGAGTTTATATCTTTGTACTCTATGGTAGCTTTGTACTCTTTTTGACTACTTCCAGTTACTTTGGTAAAAGCGATAGTATGATTATCTACATTTTCATTTCCTACAGTATCTACTGTGATCGCTTTTACAAGTCCTCTGCTAAACGCATCTACACTATCAAGAGTATATACAAGGTTTTTATACTCATCTCCTTTATAAGTCGCACCAAAACGCAAAGTAAAAAGTGCATTAAACTCTTTTAAGTACTTTGAAGTTTGTTTACCCTCAAATCTATGTGGCTCATCTATGACTATTACAGGTCTAAGTGCAGCAAGGGCTTGCATGTAACTCTTTGCACGACCGATTAGGCTTTGCTCGATCTTAGATTTGTTGATGTTGTTAGAAGCTTTGTTGAATGACTGGTAGGTAGATACTAAAACAGAAATATTTTGATCACTTGCATTTATGTAGTTTAGTACCGTTTTTTCACTGTAGTTGTACACAGAGATCTGTTTGCCGTACTCTTTGACAAAAAACTCTTTGGTAATCTTGATGTTTTTTATAGTCCCCTGACGAATCGCATTTGATGGCACTAAAATAATGAACTTACAAAGACCATAATCACGGTTTAACCTATAAATAGACTCCAAAAATGTAAAAGTTTTGCCCGTTCCCGTCTCCATAAGTGTGTCGATTACAAGCTCATCTTTGATACTTATATCGCCTATGTCTACATTGTTTGATTCTCTTATGTTTGTGATGTTTTTTACCAAAATACTTTTGCTTTGTTGCACATCAAACGATGGATTACTTTTGCGGTTTTCATTTGGTACAAATGCGATGTTTTTAAAAACATCGCTTATACTATCTACGGCTTTCTCTTGATAATCAAGTCTATCAAATTTTATTTTTAGCATTACTCTAAATCACTTCTAATCTGTTTTAGCACTACCAACAAATCATCAATATGATCTTGACAAATCCCAAATATAACTTCTGCATCCAGATCAAAATAATGGTGTGATATAAAATCTCTTATCCCTTTGATTTTTTTCCATTCTATCTGTGGATAAAAGGTCAAAAGCTTTTTATCAGTAATTTTGTCTATATTTTTTAGACTTTCACCTACGGCTATAAGCTTCATGCAGATACTATCAAGTTTTTCTTGCCCCTCTTTAGTATCCATAAAGTCATTTTCACATGCTGCAAACTTGCATCTCTCTTGAACTGTCTCACAAGCTTCTATTATCTGTTCTAAAATATCAATCACCAGCTCTTTATCATACATAGATACCATCCTTTAAAATACGCTTTTTTAAAGAGGGATTCATCTTTTCTCTAAGCCTTACAATATCTACTTTTGTACCAAATGCTTTTTCTAAACCCTCTTTAAAATCATAAAGCAAAAAATAATCACTAAGCTTTGTGTCAATCGCTATATCGATATCGCTATCTTGTCTATTTGTATCTTTTGCAAATGAGCCAAAAAGGGCAAGTTTGGTGATCTGATACTTTTTTGAAAATTCATCTTTGTGGTTTTTCAAGTACTCCAATATCTGCTCTTTATTCATCTCTACCCCCTAAATCTTAGCTTATCAGGCTTGATACCAAGTTTGCTTATGTTGCTCTCAAGCTCTAGTGTAAACTTATCGTTGCTGATATTTGGACTATAAACGGTGATGTACTCACACTCTTTTTTGTCTTTTAGTGCATCTACAAGTTCATCAGATGTTATATCGCCAAGTACAAATGCTACATTTGAAGCTAAATAAAGCTTGTCTTTTATAAGCTC
>CAZAFM010000021.1:0-28872 GCA_964484395.1 uncultured Campylobacterales bacterium
CTGCATAAGATCAGAGCCATAATACTATATTATGTCTTTTAGCTTCACTACTTGTTCATAGCTTCCAAAGTAGATGATATCTAGATTTTTTTGAAGCTTGGTCATGTTGTTGTAGCTTATGTATCCTATGGTTAAGAACCCTAGTATCATCACTGAGATTAGTAAGATTAACTCTTTTTTTACAGAGCCTTCACTCCACAATAGGAAACTCCATCACAAACTGCGCTCCATTTTCTACATTAGAAGCTGATATTTTTCCATCCATGTGCTCTTCTATAATTATTTTAGCTAGATGTAGCCCTATTCCCGTTCCTTTCTCTCCTTTTGTACTCACATAGGAGTCAAATATATTAGTAGGAAGTAAAGAGGAGGGGATACCACCTCCATTATCAGTGATTGTAAGTATTCCTCTACCTTCAAAACTGTCAAGTTCGCAAATTATTAAGCCCTCTTTTATACCTCTCTCTTTTATAGCATCCTTTGAGTTGTTGAAAATATTGAGAATAACCTGCTTAAACTCACTCTCATACCCAGAAATCAAAAAGTGTTTATGTATCTTGATGGTTATATGGACATCTACTTTTTCAAAACTTCCCTTAAACAAAGAAATAATATCCTCTATTGGCTCACATGGTCTAAAGCTTGTTTTGACTTTACTTGGAATATGAAAATTTCTAAAGTCATCCATTGTTCTTGACATAAAGTCTATCTGTTTCATTATCTTATGACTTATACTACTTATCTCTTCTTGAACCTTTTCATCCTCACTAATATCATCTTCAAGAATCTGAGCTAGAATAGATATTGCATTTATAGGTTGCTTCCACTGATGAGATATGGCTCTTACCATATTTCCTATCTCTGCCATTTTTGATTGCTGTATCATAAGCTTCTCTTGAGATGAGAGCTTTCTTTCTATATCTAGCCTTTTTGATACCTCATGCTCTACTTGACCTAGTAAGGATTCATTGAACATTTGAAGCATTTTTGCTTGCTCATGTGTTGTTATGTGTGTCTTGACCCGAGCTTTGACACTTATAGGATTAAAAGGCTTTTTAATATAATCAACTGCTCCATACGAAAACCCCTTTGCCTCATCTTCATCATTAAGTTTAGCAGTTATAAAAACTACAGGAATATCAGCTAACTCTTCATCACTTTTTACTCTTCTGCACACCTCATATCCATCCATATCAGGCATCACTATATCAAGAAGTATGATGTCAGGCTTTGTTTTTCTAGCTATCTCTATGGCTTTTTTGCCACTTGTTGAGATTATTACTTCATACTCTTTGTCTAATATAGTTGAGAGTTTTTGTATGTTGATTGGCTCATCATCTACTATTAAAACATTATATTTTTTATCTTCCATCTTCTTCTAGCCTACTTCTGATTGTCACAAGCTTGTCTTTAAGCTCATCATAGCCAAAACTCTCAAACATCTCTCTTAAACTTAAAACCTCATTCTCCTTAAGATAGAAGGACAAAGCACTCAAAAGAGCCTCATATCTATCCTGCTTCACAAGCCGTGAATCTGCTAGTTTTGAAACTATCTCATCTATTAAAGAGAGTGTCTTTTCATAAGTTATTATATCTTTTTTACTACTATCTTTTTGTTGGGTTGGGAGTTTATCTTCTAGCTCTTTACACACTCTTTTTAATTCACCCTCAAGTGCTTCTAGACTCTCTTGTGAAAAAGAGCTCACTTCTGCCTTTTTTGCTAGCTCATAAAGAGAGTTTATCCTTATATTTCCGCTTGTTCCTTTTAGTTTATGAACAAACTTTCTAAGCTCATCAGCACTATTTATATCTAGAATAAAACTATCTTTGAAGCTATTTTTGAACTTCAAAAGTATGCTATAAGCCACATCAGCATCACCATCAAGATCCTCTACAAAAGCATCTATATCAACACCATCTATTTTTATAAACTCTTTTGTCTCTATATCTATCTTCTTTAGTTTTACATCTTTAACAAAAAGACCTATAACCCTATATAGTTCTGCTCTATCTATTGGCTTTGATATATGATAGTCCATGCCAGCTTCTTTAGCTCTAAATCTATCCTCATCCATCACAGCAGCACTCAGGGCTATAACAGGAATAGAGCTATCAATCTCCTTAATACGCCTAGTTGCATCAAATCCATTCATTATAGGCATCTGAATATCCATAAGTACAAGATCATATCCTCCCTTACTCTCTTCAAACATCTCTACAGCCTCAACTCCATTATTTGCAATATCAACCTTAGCTCCTATCTTTTCTAGCATAAGTGTGACTATCTCTTGGTTTACCACACTATCCTCAGCAACTAAGATGGAGAGGTTTTTTATGTACTCTATCTGTTTTGGCTCTTTAATGTCTATATCTTTTCTTTTTTCTCTGTCTATCTCAAATTTCAAAGAGAAGAAAAACCTACTTCCAACCCCCTCTTTACTATCTACCTTTATCTCTCCTCCTAAAGCCTCAACTATTTTTTTGCTTATAACTAGCCCTAGGCCTGTTCCTCCATACTTTCTAGTAGTGGAAGTATCAGCTTGAGAAAATGGCTTAAAAAGCCTTAATGTCTGCTCTTTGCTTATTCCTATACCACTATCTTCTACTTCAAAGTAGAGTATTACTGAATTTTTATCTACTTCATCTGCTTTTATATAGAGCTTTACCTCCCCTATTTGGGTGAACTTTATAGCATTTGATAGTAGGTTTACAAGAACCTGAGTTAGCCTAAACTCATCACCAATTAGAGCATAGGGCAGTTCATCTACTTGATTTATATGGAGGGCTAAGCCCTTCTTGCTTGCTCTATCATCTAGCATCACTTTTAACTGAGAAATCACACTCTGTATATAAAAAGGCTCATACTCTATATCTAGCTTTCCTGCTTCTATTTTTGAATAATCAAGTATGTCATCTATGACTCTAAGTAGCATTTTTGATGAGGAATTTAGCTTATCTATCATCCCTTGAGGCTTTTTTTCTAGCTTCATCACTCCAAGCATCTCACCTAGCCCTATGACAGCATTCATTGGAGTTCTTATCTCATGGCTCATATTAGCCAAAAACTCACTTTTAGCCATATTTGCTTCCTCAGCTTTTTTCTTAGCAACCTCTAAAGCTTGCTCAGCTTCTATTTGTTCAGTGATATCCATCACTATGCCTACTACTTTTATGACTTTTTTATTTTCTACTACTGGTTGTGTTTTGGTGCGTATCCATTTTTTGTTTTTGTGGTGGGTGATAAAAGGAAGTATCATATCATAAGACTCAGCATCATTTATGCACTTTTGAAATGCCTTAAGAACTCTATCTCTATCTTGGGGTAGATAGCAGTGTAAACTCTGTTCTATGTGGTTAAAATCATCACTTTTTATAAACTCATGTAGCTCAAAAAGCCCCTCTGTCCAGTACATTTTTTGAGTATCTACATCATACTCCCATCCACCTATTTTTGCTAGGCTCTCTCCATCATTTAGAAGTCGCGAGTTTCTCTCTATCTCTTTTTTTATATTCTGCTCTTTTTGGATGCTTTTTTGAAAAGCCCTTGTTACTATCCATAGTCCAATAGCAAAAAGTACAAAAAGTATAGTAACTACAGTAGCCTGATCTCTCCACTGGGCTAAATACTCATCTTTAGACAGTGCCACTTGTACATAAAAAGGGTAGTCCTCAACCACCGCAAAAGTACCTATTCTTCGCACTCCATCTGTGGTAGCCCTATAGCTTAGCTCTCCTATTTTTTGACCATTTAGGATTTTAGAAAAGACTGGGTTTGAATCTGAGAGTGGGCGACTGAAGTCATCTTTGTTATACTGCGGAAATCTTGAAATAAGCACTGAGGTATCAGCTCTTCTTAGTAGTGCTACACCTTTAGAGCCTACATCCATAGAGGAGATGATACTATCTAGCCTTTCAAGAGGCATCAATGCACTAATAGCTCCTAAAAACTCCCCATTTGCTCCACGAATTGCTCTTAGCTGGGCTAAAGACTTCTCTCCTGTAGTTCTTGCAGTGATGATGTTTGAAAAACTCTGTGTCCTATCTGGGTTGTTTTTTAGTATCTGAAAGTGTGGACGGTCGGCTACACTTACATTTTTATCCATCTTGTTTGATGAGAGAAGAATAAGTCCATTTGGATTTATAAAATTTATCATCTCCACAGCCTTAAAGCTATCAGCTAAAACTCTGAGTTTACGGGAAGCTATGCTTTTCTCTTCACCATAGCTTGCAGTTGCAAAATCCTGATGCTCCTGAGGCATGACAGTGAAGATAGACTCTGCAAAGTTCAAGACATCATTCACCTCATTAAAGTCACTCTGAATCATCTTCTCTAGCAGAAGTGTGAGGTTTTTTGTTTCATCCTTGGCACTCTGTACACTCTCATGATATTTAAGATACCCCTCCATCAAGAGAAAACAAGCAACTAAAACTAAAATACCTGCTCTTAGAATAGCTACCTTTTTCACCTATAAATCCTTCTTGCTTGGGCTCTTTGCAAATCACAAGTATTCCTGCTTATGTATTTTAGCTTGTTTCTAAATTGTTTTTACTTACAGAGACTAAAAGAAGTTCTAAAATAGACTACTATAAAAGGTTCTCAATAAGCTATCTTAGCAGCACTCTAATTCGCATTTTTTTAGAGCATCCAGCCCTTCTTGACACTCAGCATCCTCAAAAAGCTCCTCTAAATAAAAAACTTTTGAGCAAACAAAGTAGAGTAACTCCTCTTTTTTATCCTCCTTTGGGTCTCTTTTGTAGTAGCTTTGTGGTAACTCACTTCTGATTTTTTTCCAGTATAGGTTATCGTTTTCTGGGTTTTTTGTCGTCTCTACCATAAGGTCAATAACTGCAATAGCATTACTAAAACAGTCTATGCTTTCAAAGCTCACATACCTCTGGTTTACTCTATCTACATCATGCATTCCAACTCCTAATTCAATAATTCCACATTATAACTCATAAAGAGATACAATAATATTTATAAGTTGTATAAAAAATGTGTACTTCAAGTGGTTTTCTTAAAGACAGCAACTCTTCCATCAATCTCAACACTTTGGAATCCAAACTCTCTTTGAATGTACTCCAATGTCTGCTTCTGGTATATAAAAACATGAGTAATATCATCTTTGTAATACCATGAGTCAAAGTCAACATCTAAAGAGTATATATGAGTTTTGCAGTAGAGTTTACCATTTGGCTTTAGTGCTGAGTGTAGTAGTTCAAACTCTTTTTTAGGGTCATAAAAATGCTCTATCACTTCACAAGCAACTATGTAGTCATAGCTCATATCTAGGAGTTCAGGATAGTTATGAAAATAGGGGTCATACTGAAAAATCTCATACCCTCTATCTTCAAGCATCTTTGATATTACAGGACCAGTCCCGGCACCAAAATCAAGCCCTATACTACTAGTATCAAAGTCTTTTAGAACCTTTTTTGTAATAGAGCTTACAAATCTCTGATACCCTATATCTTCTATAAGGTTGTTGTGCTTTTCATATCTGCTTTTTTCTTGTTCACTATCTAGATGAAACTCGCTTGGACGAAAAACTCCACCACAATTATGACACAAATAAAATTCGCTCTTATAAAAACTATCAGACTCTCCTTTGCATAAAGGACAAATCCGTATATTTACATTTTCTAATCCACACATAGTCTGCCCTATTTTATGCTTCTTAATTCTTGTAGCTATCTCTTTTTGTGTGGTGGGATTATATCAAATCTTAGTGCTTGTTTTAGCCCACATTGAAGGCTTGGCTAGCTTTTTCCAGTAGAAGTATAGTCCTAGACTAATAGCACCCATAAGTAAACTTAAAAGCTGCCCCATACTAAGTCCTAGAGCGATAAACCCTAGGTGAGAATCAGGTGCTCTATAAAACTCTGCTATAAACCTAGTCAGGGAGTATCCCACTCCATAAATAGCAGCTAGCTCTCCTGCAAAGGTTGCCCTTGTTCGATACCAATATATGATAAAAAAGAGTAAAACACCTTCTAATACCGCCTCATAGAGCTGAGAAGGGTGTCTTTTAATACCTGCTACATAGATACCTATATCAAGGTCAGTTGCACGACCTATTAACTCTTGGTTTAGAAAGTTTCCTATTCTTCCAAATACATAACCTAAAGGTACTGAGATGCCAACTATGTCAAGAAGATTTAAAAAGCTCACATTTTTAAACTTAGCAAACCCCCAAGTAGAGAGAAAAAACCCTATAAACGCTCCATGGTAGCTCATCCCACGAATTCCCACAAACTCACCACCTGCAAATGGGTTAAACATCTGCCAAGGGTGAGTTAAATAGTAGAGTGTATTTGGGTCATAAAACAGAATATACCCAAGGCGCGCTCCAACTATGACACCAATCTCCACCCACAAAAAGTAGGCTTCAAGCACTGGCTTTTCAATTCCTAACCTGTCTTTTTTGACTATATGCATAGCAAACCACATAGCACTAAGGAGTGCTAATACATACATCAGTCCATACCAATGAACCGGAAAGCCAAAAATCTCAAAAGCTACAGGGTCAAAGTTGTTATATATATAGTTCCACTTTTCTATTTTCAAATCTCCAAATTTAGAGCTTTTTTACATTAAAAAGCTCCACAAGGTTGAGGTCATTTAATATCTTGTAAAGTCTATCATCTTTTACATAAATATTTAGCTGAACTTTATCTTTGTTTATAACTTTTAAGAAAAAACCAACCACTGAAGATGTGATAGAGAAAGACTCTGTTATCTTGATGTTTATGGTGTTTACACCTTGCTCCATCTGCTCTTTGACTACTCTTTTAATCTCTTGATAGTCTGTTATAGTCTTGATGTTTCCCGCTATACTTATTTCACCATCTTTTATTACTCTTGCTTCCACTACTGCTCCTTTTCTTGAATTGTAAATAGAACTTCATTTCCTTTGAAATTGTACACTATCTCTTCAGCTATTAAAGAGGAGTTTAGTATACCTAAACCTGATTCTTTTAACGCTTCTCCTCTGTTTTTGAACATTGAATTTTCCAATATTTCAGTGTCAAAACCATTACCGTTATCTTTTATTTTTGTAGTAACTAGGATTTTCTCTCTATCTTTTACTATTTGTACCAATATTTTTATCTTTCCTTTTTTCTCCTTTTCTCTATAACTTAGTAACTCATCGTATGTATCTTCTATTACAGCCTCTCTTTTTTCTTCTAGGCTTATGCCAAGGCTTCCGTGTTCATAAGCATTTATAAGAAGCTCTGTAAGAACTGTGGAGTACTCAACTCTAAATGTCTCACTAAAACCATTATCTTCTAAAAAGCTGATTATTTCATCTGTGCTTTTTTGTATCTCCTCTTTTTTACTCTTCATAGTAAAGCTCTTTTTTGAGAGAGTCTTTCTAGGTAGTTTTGTTAGCATCACTATATTTAGGTCATCCTCATGCTTTGGACACTCTTTTTTAAACTTTTCTAAAAACTCTTTTAGTGATAGGGAGCACTCCATATCTTTTTCGAGCTTTTCGGCATAAATTGTACCATCAAAGGTTGTGTTTTCAGTAAGCCCATCACTGGCTATTATTAGCTTTTTTATGTTTTTTATACTAAAGCTATCTATATTTAGTGTGTCAAAAAACTTCGCAATAGGAGGGTTGTTAGAGTTTTTTTTGTATATTTTACTATTTTTTTGTATATAAATAGGTGGCATTCCATATAGTGCATACTCAACCTCTTGTATGTCAAGCTTGAAATACACAAAGCTTATAGCCACAATCTCCTCTTCAAGTAGTTTCTCATATATAAACTCTCTATACCGCTTGATAAGCTTTTTTAAGCTAAATGAGTCTCCTTTGGTTCTGTCTACTAGGTAGTTTATAAATGCTACTGATAGGGCTGAGGTTATAGATGGTGAGAGTCCTTTTCCCATACCATCAACGATAAAAAGAAGATATCTCTGTTCATCTATTTTTCGTACAGAGTAGCTATCACCACTTAGAGTTTCTAGTGGCTCAAAGTGTACACTTAGTATCCACTCATTTCTTTTTGTTGGAATCTTTTTCATAAAAAGATTGTTTTTTATGATGTTTAGCTCTTTTTCTTTCGCATTTTTTTGTTGTTGCTCATTATATTTTTCATACTCACTTAGTGCATTATTTAGCCTTTTGTCACTCTCAAGTCTCTTATCAGTTAGGCGCATGATTTTTGTTAGCTTATTGTCTAGCTTGGTATAGTGCTCTAGTAGTGCTAATAGCTCTTTTCTAAGAGGGTTTGATTTATACCTTTTTTGACTAGCTAGCCTACCAAATTGCTCTATGACCCTACTTTCGCTACTCATGTTAGACCTTTTTAATATTAAATATTAGATGTTTTAAATCCTCTTTAAACTCCATCCCGCACTCTAGGGCTATGTCATTATCCTCATCATAGTACCAGTTGACCTCTAGTGTTTTTCCTTTTTTTGCACCCTCATCTAGTATGTCAAAAATATCCATCAAAATCTTTGAAGTGCTACTATTAAAGTAGATTATCTCTAAATTGAAAACAGCTTTTTCCCTCTTTTTTAGCTTTTCAATATATTTTTCTAGCCACTCTATTATTGGTTCATAATACTCAATGGAGTTCTCAGGGTAGCTCTCTCCTCTTATTTCATGGATGTGTTTTTTAGCATCTAGCTTCACAAAAGGGGTAAATTCAGTTTTTTTTATAGTTATATTTTTCATCTATCCGCCTTAGATATAAGTTTTGATTGTAAAAAAAGCATACTCATCATCAACAGTTCGTATATTGTATTCAAAAGGCTGACTTGATTTTCTTGCTATCTCTATGAAGCCCAGACCAGCTCCCTTACTATCACTACTTGGAGATTTTCTTCTTCTCTTTTTGTAGTACTCTTTTAGCTGCTCTTTATCCATATCTAGGAGTTTTTTTAGGTAGTTATCTAGCTTTTCTTTTTTGTCCATCTCTACTCTGTTTCCGCACAAAACCACATATTGACTGCTTTGTAGTCCAATAGCCACAATACCAAATCGAATATCTCCACTGCTACTACTTAGTATAGCCCCCTCTGCTGAGTAGTTAATCATATTTTGTATAAGCTCGACAAGTATTGAAAAAACCTTGCTCTTTGTAGCCTCATCTACATTGTGGTCACACATCTCAGCCCTGAGTGTTTTTCCTAGTCCATTTAGCATCCCTTGAGATAGGGGTCCACTAAAAGTTGCTATTAGCCCATTTTTATCAAGCTCTTCTTTAAATCTATAAAGTTCTTCCATAATATCTCTACCCATCTCCGCCTCCTTAGTCAATCCTAAATCCTATCATAGTAATATCATCTCGTCTCTTCATATCTCCTTGATACTTTTGTAGCTCTTCTAGGACTACTTTACCTCTATTTTCAAACTCTTTCTCTTCTAGGTTTTTTAAAAGCGATACTACTCTTCTATTACCAAAAGGAAATCCTTTTTTTCCTCCTCCTTGGTCAATTATCCCATCACTAAAAAGATAAAATGTCCTACCTTCTTTATATGGTAGCTTGTGCTCTTTGTACTCATATTGAGGGTTTGATTTTTTATATCCTATACTATGATTATCCCCCTTGATGATGTTAAGCTCCCCATCTTGGATATAGTAAAGAGATATTTTTGCTCCACTATAAGTTATCTCCTTGCTAGCTCTATCTACAAAGCATAGCCCAATATCTAGCCCATCATCTGAAAGGGTTTCTGGTTTGTTTTGGTTTAGTTGCTGTTTTATATTCAGATTTAAAAAGCGAAGGAGCTCTGAAGGAGTTTGGTATAGAGTTTCATCTTTTTTTACACTCTTTAGAGCACTTCCCACTATCATGGTAATAAAGCCTCCTGGTACACCATGCCCAGTACAATCTATAACTGCTAATATGTACCCATCTTTTGTGCTATCATAAAAGTATATATCACCACCAACTCCATCTCTTGGCTCCCATAGAACAAAAACATCACTAAGGTCATTTTTCATTATCTCTAAGCTAGGCAGAAATGACCTTTGTATATATCTAGCATAGTTGATGGAGTCTTGTATCTGTTTGTTTATCTCCACAAGTGCTCTGTTTTTTTCCTCTACTAGGTCTTTTTGAGTGTTTAACTCTCTGTTTTTCTTGCTAATCTCTCTATTAAATTTAAGTGTCTTGTAGTTGTAGAAAACTCCTAGAGCGATAAAAAAGGTAATTCCAAAAGCTATCACCCAAAAAAGACTATAGTCAAATATGGAATCTTGTATTCTAGGCTCTTCTATTTTAGATTTTGGTTCATTTACAAATTGAGCTCCACTATATGATATGGTGTTCTCACTAGCCTCAAGTGGTGTTATAAAAACAAGTAGTGAAAGCATAAAGGTGATTAAAAAAAAAGCCTTAAAGTATCTACCCCTCATAAATTATCTTCTCCAAAAAAGGAAGTGAGGGGGTATTTTGATATAAATTTGTTGCAGTAGTGTTACAACTGCATAAGCCCTTAAATTAGGGCTTATGAGCGGAAGTTTGAGAGTTCGTTGTTTAGTTCATCTATCTTTCTTTCCATATCTTCACTAATATCTTCTACTTTTCTACCTATATCTTTTGTGTCATTTGAGAGTTTAACTATATCTTGCATCATCTCTATAAGGTCTTTTGTTTTAGAAGCTATGAATGTGCTTTTTTGAACAACACTTGTTGAGACACCTACACTATTTGATAGTTTGTCTTGTGTTTGAGTGGCATTGTCTATGAGTGCAGTAGCTTTAGTTGTAACTGTAAATACATCTTCAGAAGTGTGCTGAATTTCTGAGCTAACATCATTAATACTTTGGGTTATTACATTTACTGTTGAGTTTATCTCATTTAGACTTTTTTGTGTTCGTTCAGCTAATTTTCTAACCTCATCAGCCACAACTGAGAAGCCTCTACCATGTTCACCTGCGCGAGCTGCTTCTATAGTTGCATTCAAGGCTAGAAGGTCGGTTTGTTCAGCTATCTCTGAAATGATTCCTAGTACATCTTTTATTTGTGAGGCTTGATGTGTTAGTGAGTCAATTTTGCCAAGAAGGTTTTCTTGTTTTTTGCTATCCTCATTTATCTTAGATACCACTTCATTTAGGTTATCTACAAAAACCTCTAGTACATCTCTAGTGTTCTTGAGGTCTTGAGTGGTTGAGACTGCAAGCTCCTCTGTGACATCAAGATTGGTACCTATATCTTTTGTGACTGTATCTATCTCTTTTATAAACTCTGATTGATCTTTCGCATTTTTGCTTAGAATCTTTGAAACTTGAAAGAGGTCTTTTGATGAGATACTGTTTTCGTTTGATACTGACTTAGTTGTGTTTACTGTTTTTTGTATTTTCTCAATAAAGCTATTTATGTATTTAGATGCCTCACCCACCTCATCTTCTCGTCTTACATGAAGTCTCTTAGTCAAGTCACCATCACCACTAGCTAAGTCTTTTGCCATAATGGTAAGCTCTTTTAAAGGCTTGAAAAGTTCCCTATTAAAGAAAAGCAGAAGTCCAAATACTCCTGCAATAACAGCTATAACCATAGCTATAAGTATCTGTATTTTGGAGTTTGCTATATGCCTATCTGTCTCATCAAGTGATAGTGTAAGCTCCATAACACCTAGTACATCACCAATATTTGAAGTTGCATGGCACTGTAAGCATGTATCATCTGCTATTAGAGGCTTTATAAGTTTGGCTATATGTGAATTGTCTTCATAAAGCTCATACATCTTCTCTTTTTTTGACTCAAATGCTAAATTAACTCTCTCATCTGGCTCTCTATCATTTTGAACACCAAATATATCAATTACATCTTGAGACTTATAGACCATTACTTCTTTGACACCGTTTATTCCTTGAGCATCAGTAATAACATGCTCAACTACTGCTGGGTCACCGAAGTTCATACTAAGTCTTAGGGTTTGAAAGACAGAGGAGCTAAGCATCTCTAGAGACTTATTTGATACAGTCCTAGTTAGTTTCTCATAATCATGAGAGAGAAATGTATATAGTCCCCCAGATCCTAGCAGAAAGAATACTACGAGGGTAAAAAGCATCTTGGCGCGAAAAGTTTTCATTTTTTATCCTTAGAACTTGTAATCATAATATCATACTATTTTGTGAGAGCCTTTTGCAAGACATCTTCAAGTTTTTTTACTGGAATAATCTCTATTGAGTCCAATACCTCTTTTGGAACCTCTTTTAAATCCCTATCGTAGTTCTTCTGAGGTATGAGTGCTACTTTTATCTTGGCTCGATGGGCTGCTATTAGCTTCTCTTTTAGTCCACCAATAGGCAGAACTTTTCCACTAAGAGTTAGCTCACCTGTCATTGCTACATCACTTCTTACTTTTGTGTCTGTATATACTGAAGCTATAGCTGTAGCCATTGTTATTCCTGCACTTGGACCATCTTTTGGAGTAGCACCCTCTGGGACATGCAGGTGTATATCAAACCTATGATATGCATCACTCTTTTTAAGTTCAGCTTTTTCACTCTCCTCTTTTGGAGTTAGGGGGATTTTTTTGGTATCTACATCTAGCTTATCTTCATCTATAAGAAGCTTAATAACACTTAGAGCTATGCGACCTGATTCCTTCATCACCTCACCCAAGCTTCCTGTTAACTGCAAGGCACCTTTACCTTTTAGCTTTATGGCTTCTATTTTTAGTACATCTCCACCAACTGCTGTCCATGCAAGACCATTTACTACACCTACAACACTATCTTTGTCAGCTTCATCAGGTGTGAAAATCTCCTTATCCATATAGTCTTTTATATTTCTTGAGGTGATAGATAGTTTTTTGTTAGCTCTCTCTTCTAGTATTTCTCGGGCTGCTTTTCTGCAGACTTGAGCTATTTTTCGTCTAAGGTTTCTAACCCCCGCTTCCCTTGTAAACTTATCTATCATATCTTTTATAGCACTATCATTTATCTTAATATCTCTAGTAGTAAGTCCGTGGTTTTTTAACTCTTGTGGGATTAAATATCTTTTAGCTATCTCAAATTTCTCTTGAGGAGTATAAGAGCTAACAAAAATAAATTCCATCCTATCTCTAAGAGGAGGAGGAATAGTTCCTATATCATTAGCAGTTGCTACAAAAACCACACTACTAAGGTCGATGTTGAAGTTTAAGTAGTGATCTCTAAACTTCTCGTTTTGTTCTGGGTCAAGTACCTCTAGAAGTGCAGCTGCTGGATCACCTCTAAAGCTTCTTCCTACCTTATCTATCTCATCTAGAACCATTATAGGGTCCATCTGTTTAGCATCTATTAGTCCTTGGGTAATTCGTCCAGGCATTGCACCTATGTATGTTCTTCTATGACCTCTTAGCTCATTTACATCTTCTAATCCACCTAGGGCTATTCTTATTAGAGATCTTTTAAGTGCTTTAGAAATAGAGTTAGCAAGACTTGTTTTACCAACACCAGGAGGTCCTACAAAGCATAGTATTGTGCCTCTGTCTTGTTTAGATTTTTTGCCTCTTAAGGAGATGAGCTCTTTTACTGCAAAGTACTCTACTATTCTATCTTTTGGTTTTTCTAAGGAGTAGTGGTCTTTTTCTAGCTGTTTTTGTACATCTGTGACCTTTAGTTGCTTCTTACTTGTTTTGCCAAAAGGAATCTCCAAAACCCACTCTACATAGTTTTGGATGATTTGTGCATCACCACTATCTGGATGCATTCTAGAGAGTCTGTCTATCTGCTTTTTTGTTTCAACATAGCCATCTTCTGGCATTGAAGGCTTTAATTTCTCTAGCTTAGCTCTATACTCCTCTATCTCCTCATCTCTTTGGTTATCAGTCCCTAACTCTTTTTGTATCTGCTTTAGTTGCTCTTTTAGAAAGTACTCTTTGTTTACTTTTTCTATTTTTTCATTTACGCGAGACTTTATCTCTCTTTGAAGTTTCAGTGCTTCTATCTCTGAGTTTAGATAATCAAGTAGTTCAAGAAGTCTTGTCTGGACATCTTCTTCCTTAAAAATAGAGTAGATTTGATCTTTTTTTAGTCTCAAGGTGCTTGTAACTAAGTCTATAACTCTGTTTGGGTCATGGTTTTCGTCCATTGTTCTTATGAGGTCTTGAGGGTAGTTTGAGTTTATAGAACTTAATGCTCTTATCTGCTCTTTTAGTATGCTCATTGTTGCATTTACTTTTGCCTCACTATATGGGAGTGACTTTACTAGTTCAACATCAGCTTTTAGAGGATTCTCATCTGTGATATTTGTGATTCTAGCTCTTGCTAATCCTTGAAAAAGTAGCTTTATGCGACCATCAGGAAGTGAGACCTTCCTCATAACAGAGCCTACAGTTCCACAGTCATAGAAGCTCTCAGCATCTCTTTGACCTTCAAAGCCTGGCTTATTTGTGGCTATCATTATGAGGTCACTATTTTGAATAGCGACATTTGAGGATGTAATGTTTTGCTCATCTGAGAGAAAAATAGGTGCTATCATAAAGGGATAAACAAATAGCTCATCCTCTATAATAAGCGGAATATTCTGGGGAAATGAGTTGTAGTTTTCTAGTTCCATATCTACCTTACCAATTAAAAATTTGTCTATACCAAGCTAGCTCAGGTGTATCCATTACTATTTTTTTGAGCCACTGGTATTCATATCTGTTATCATAGTACTTTGCTGCCTCACTTTTGTCAAGTCTTTCATATAGAGAGGCTATATTTTTATCCATAGATAGCTTTGCTAAGTACATATTTAAAAGCATAGTATCTACTAGTGGTCTAAACCTAGAGTATGGATGCTCAGCTGTAAACTCTTCAGCACTCTGTATAGTGTCTAGCAAAAGTTGCTGATCTCTATTGGGCAGATTTAGTGCAAAATACTTAGCTCGTATTTTCATATTTTTTACAAAATCTATATTGTTTGCATCTCCATATCTTTTGATAAACTCATCATAATAAAACTCTGCAAGTAAGTACTGCTCTTTATCCATATGTGCTTTTGCTAAAACAAGCATCGCTTCTGATATTAATGGTGAATTGATGTGTTCACTTTGTAAAGAGGTGAAGTAATCATCAGCGCTCTCTAGATTACCTACTTTTATTTGATCTAGCATCATCTTATACCAGTGTAGTGCAGGTTTGTTATACTCCTCTATCCCTTTTTGGCTACATGAGGTCAAGAAAAGTGTCATAAGAGCTACGCCCAGAAGTAAAAATCTTTTAAAATAAATCATTAAAAATCCTATTCAAGAGGTTTATTGTGTAATCCTTTATGGAATTTTATCTCAAAGTTTGTTACTATTATATAAATATTTCAAGAAATAGGTTTTAAAAGGGCTAAAGTTTACCTATTTTAGAGACGATAGAGCTATTTTATTATATAGAAAAGTTCTTTTAGTAGGAAAGTTTTCATAGCTGAAATAATATTTAAGGCGAAAAAGATGGAGTTTGAAGTAAAGGTTCCGATTTTAGGGTTTAGTGATGTTCAGAAGGTTAAGCTAGAAAAAGTTGATGATTTATTTACAAAACTTGAAAATGTAGATGATGTCTACCCCTCTTTTATGCTTGTAAATCCTTTTGCGTTTAGGGACTACGATTTTGAGATACCAGCTGCTGTCAAAGTCCTCTTAGGTCTAAGAGAGAAAACAAACCTACTTGTTATGAATATTATGATAATCCAAGAACCAATAGAAGAATCAACTATAAACTTCATAGCACCTATTGTTTTTAACTTCGATAACAGTACTATGGGGCAAGTTGTCTTAGATAGTACTAAGTACCCTCAATATGGAATAACAGAGCCTATTTCAAACTACATTGATAGTAATAATATTAAGTGAGTAGATAGATTGCCCCTCTATATATTTGGTAGTGGTAAGATGGCTTTAGCTATTGCCAAGTCATTAGCTAAAAAAGAGGATTTGGTCATAGTAGGGAGGGACAAAGATAGACTTTTAGAGTTCCAAAAAAAAAGTGGAGCAAAGAGTATCACTACATATCAAGAGCTTAAAAATATAGATTCTTTAGAGATTATTGTAGCAGTAAAGCCATATGCTATAAAAGAGCTTTTTTCTACACTAAAAGGAGAAGCAAAAGCAATATACTCAGTAGCAGCAGGCTTTAGTATAGATGCTTTAAAAAGCTCAGTAGATGCTAAAGGGTATATAAGAGTGATGCCAAATGTAGCTGCAAGTGTTCAAAAAAGTATGACCTCAATAAGTGGTGATGCATCCTTAAAACAGAGAGCTTGTGATATTTTTTCACAAATAGGTCAGACTATGTGGTTTGAAAAAGAGAGTATGATAGATGTATCAACGCCTATTGCAGGAAGTTCACCAGCTTTTTTAGCAGTAGTAGCTGAAGCACTTATAGATGGGGCTGTAAAAGAGGGGCTTGATAGAGATAGTGCTACAAAACTAGTTCAAGGGAGCTTTGAAGGTTTTGCAGAGACTTTGAAACATAGAACTCCTAGTGAGATAAAAAATGAGGTGATGAGCCCTGCTGGGACTACGGCTGAAGGGATTTATGAGCTAGAAAAGGGTGGTGTTAGAGCAGCTTTTATGAGTTGTGTTAAAAGCACCTTTTTGAAAACAAAAGCCTTAAAAGGATAGGACTTAATTAGTTTTTTATCGCTCTTTGGTTAAGATTTAAGAAATTTTTTCAGGGGAAAATCAGATGGAAGGCGTATTTTTATATTCAAGCTTCTTTGCACATGGGCATTTAGCTACAATGGGTTTTCATATTTTGCTAACAGCTATCATAGTTTTGATAGTTGCAAAAAGAGCAACAAAGTCTATGCAGGTTGTTCCAAGCGGAACTCAAAATATTGTGGAATCGTATGTTGAAGGTATCATCTATATGGGAAAAGATGTTATCGGTGAAGATAAGGCAAGAAAGTATCTCCCTCTTGTAGGAGCACTTGGTCTTTTTATATTTGTGGCTAATGTTATGGGTATTATACCTGGATTTGAGTCACCTACTTCAGATATAAACTTTACACTCACATTGGCATTGGTTGTATTTTTCTACTACCACTATGAGGGTATAAAAGCAAATGGTGTTGTTAGCTACTTTGCTCATTTTATGGGACCGGTTAAATGGCTAGCACCACTTATGTTTCCAATAGAGATTATCTCTCATCTCTCAAGGATTATCTCTCTATCATTCAGACTTTTTGGTAACATTAAGGGTGATGACCTTTTCTTATGGGTACTACTGATGCTAGCTCCTTGGATTGTGCCTCTACCTGCATTTGCAATTCTCGCTTTTATGGCGTTTTTGCAGACATTTATCTTTATGATATTGACTTATGTCTATTTAGCAGGCGCTATTATGATAGAAGAAGATCATTAGTTTAAGATGATTTTGTAATGCACAAACCCTTCATAGGCAGACTGGTTAGTTTTTTAATCGGTTTGTCATGGGGTGTTTCAGTTTTTGCTTTTATAGTTGTTTTTAAAACCTTCATCGAATATGGTTTCTTGACCTCTTTTATTCTCGCAATATTTGCATTTCTTTTAGGGATGATTCTGCTTGTTATCTTTGAATATATATCTTTTAAGGTAGAGTCTCAAAAAAGGCTAGAGGATAGACTTGATAAAATAGCCTCAGCACTAAGTGATGATAAGATACTTAATAACTGATCCAAACTATTATGGTGCAGAAAAAAATCACTTCTTAAAAAACCTAAGAAGTGCAATAGAGCGTCATAACCCTAACTTTATCTGCTTTAGGGATAAGATATCTACAAATTTTCTAGAACTAGCAGAGGCTACAATAACTCTTAAAAAAGATTATGCTGGACTTATCTTTCTAAATGGGAGTATAAAAACAGCAAAAGAACTCGGATATGATGGTGTTCATTTAACATCAAAAATGATTAAAGAAGCAGAAGAAGCACACTTATTAGGGTTAAAAACTATAGCTAGCACGCACACTCATCAAGAACTCTCTTTGGCAAGTCAGCTTCAAATATCTTTTATGACATATAGTCCTATTTTTGCCACACCAAACAAAGGAGCGCCAAAAGGAGTTGATACTCTAAGATCTGTTACTTATACCTATGATAATATAATAGCTCTAGGAGGTGTTGATAATAAAGAGAAGATAGATGCAGTAATGAAGGCTGGAGCGTGTGGGTTTGCTTCTATAAGGTACTTTGTTAATCGCGATTAAAGAGAATAATTCTAGTGCTGTTACCAAACATCTTTTTACACTTTTTTATAAGTTCTAGAGACTCTAAGTTTCTAGTATCAAGATCAACCATCATAACCTCAGGTCTTATAAATTCTGCTTGCGAAAAAAACTCTATAGGTTTATAAAATAGATAGAGTGCGTGGTTTTTGGAGTTATGAAGTACGAAAGTTCTAAGGCTTGAGGCGATAGTTTCACTATCTGTAATTAGTAGAAACTTTCTTAGTTTTGTTTTTTCAAAATCCGAATAGAGATTAAAAGCCACCTTATCTCTATCTTGCATTTTGGTTTTATCTAGTCTTTTAAGATAGACATGCAAAAATGTCATTGCGCAAAAAGGGAATTCAAAGTTATGCTTGTAGTATGTGTTTATTACACTATCAGAAAGCATCGCGTAGTTGTGAATTTTGTTATCTAGCTCATCCCCAAGTGCACTGAGTAGGAATCTTAAGTCTTTATAGAGAGACATTTTTTTGTTTTTATAGGCTGAAGGGAGCTTTGCTCTGTGTTCTCTCTCAAAGCTTGTGATAAGACTTTTTAGTTTTTCAACCTCACCTTTTTTTCCACCAAGCTCGTTTTCTAGCTTATCTAGATACTTTCTTTTTCCTTCAAGAGCTTCTGTGTCCTCATGATTTAGTGACTCCTTTTTTTCATATTTTTCAATCTCTCTAGCTACACTTTTTAATCGCATAACTATTTCTGTCTTCTCATCTTCTAGAAGAACTAGTGCTTTTTTGGCAGCATGATACTTTAGTTGATATTTCTCAAATATAGAAAAAATAACTTCGGTGTTTACCTCACCTTCATTTTTGAAGTTTTTTACTAAAAACTCAACTTCAGAAATCTGTTGCTGTATCTCTGAAAACTCATTAGGAGATAGGTGTTTATCTATAGAGAGTAGCTGACTTTGAGCTTTTGTTATAAACTTTTTTAGTATTGCGTAGTCATAAATTTTTGCAGGGTCTTTTTCTAGAAGTTTTTTGTTTTTGTGCAGAATATCACTATACTGCCTAAAATAGATGTTTAAGCACTCATCAATACTTCTATTACTCTCTATTGCTACAAGGTTCTTAAAGTCTAGCTTTTTTTGCTCCTCATTAATTGCACTATCTATGTTTTCAATCTCTATCTCTTCAAGTTCATCATCATCTATACTATCCCAAAACTCACCCTCACTTACAAATGGTTGCTTTTCAAAGTCTTGATACTTTGAAGCCTTGCAATCAGTGACCTTCCCACTCTCATCAAGTCTAAAAGTCACATAAAGACCATTTGAAGGGATGGTTGATTTATCATGCCAGCCTGAGGCTCTTAGTTCATATATTCTTCTGTTTTTGTCAAATATAGTTCCACTCTCGTTTTTTGCACTGTAGTAACTTATTTTTCCATGCATTAGCTACGCCTTTTAGCTATTATTTTGTTCGCATTTACAAGCTTTTTGGCTAGTATGTGCGTGAAGTTTTGATAGAGAGTTTTGAAGCTTCTTACATTTTCATCATCTCCCTCACTTCTAATCTTAAAGCTCAAGACTGTAGTCCCATCACTCAAGGATGTAGCCCTAGCACTTCTTCTCTCTTTAGTAATGGGCGCCATCTCGCCAAATATATTTTCCTGTCCTAGTCTTGCTAAATCAACCCTCTCTCCCTCTTTTCCTTCAACTGAGATGAGTATGAAGCCTCTCATAATAAAATAGACCTCCTCACCCTCGCTATTTTGCTCAAAAAGAGTTTCATTTTTTGAAAGCTTAACTATGTGAACATCACTTGTTACACTAAGAACATCTGCATCATCCATATTTTTAAAAAAATCAAATTTCTCACGGATTTTCAGTAGTGTTATTTCAGCCTCTTCAAGCTCTCTTCCATCTATCTCTTTAATAACCTCTATCTCTTTTGGCTTTGAGCTTGAAGACTTTGTAAAAAGACTGGAATTAATAACCTCTTCAAAGACCTGTTTTAAAAACTTCTGCTTGGTGTAGATAAGATACTCTTTATCATTTCTATAAAAAACCTCTTTTTTTGATAGAAGATCAAAGGGTGGGTTTTTGCCAAACTTAAAAGCAGTTATATCAGCCACTACTAACCCCTAAAGCCTTGCATCTACGCTATCTTTTGGTAAAACACCTTTTATGTCATAGACAACCGCATTTGGCTCTTTTAAAGTATCTATATCTAAGCTCATAAACTCCTTGTGGTTTACTGCTAGAAGTATGCTCTCAAACTTCTTGCCTTCAAGTGAACACTCTAGCTCAATCCCATACTCCTGCCTTACTTCAGCCACATCAGCTTCTGGGTCATAGACTGAGACATTGCATCCAAAATCTTGAAGCTCATAGATAATATCTACAACTTTTGAGTTCCTAATATCTGGACAGTTTTCTTTAAATGTAACTCCTAAAACCAAAACCTTTGCTCCCTCTATCTTAAAGGAGTTTTTTATCATCAATTTTATTAGCTTGTTTGTTACAAAAAGAGACATATTATCATTAATCCGTCTTCCAGATAGGATAATCTCTGGATGATACCCTAGACTTTCAGCCTTATATGTGAGATAGTATGGGTCAACACCTATGCAGTGACCACCTACAAGTCCTGGCCTAAAAGGAAGAAAGTTCCATTTAGTTCCTGCAGCTTCTAGTACCTCAAGCGTATCAATTCCTACTCTATCAAAAATAAGAGATAACTCATTGACAAAAGCTATGTTAATATCTCTTTGTGCATTTTCTATAGCTTTTGCAGCCTCAGCTACTTTCATAGATGATGCTTTGTGAGTGCCTGCTGTTATAACTGAGGCGTAGAGACTATCTACTATATCTGCAATTTTAGGTGTAGACCCTGAGGTTACTTTTTTAATAGTTGGAAGTCTATGCTCTTTATCACCCGGATTTATTCGTTCTGGTGAATATCCGCAGAAGAAGTCAGTGTTAAATTTTAGTCCAGCTTTTTCCAAGATAGGCACACACACCTCCTCAGTACACCCTGGAAAGACTGTTGATTCATAGATAACTATATCCCCTTGTTTGATAATTCCACTTAGCATCTCTGAGGCTTTCATAAGAGGTGTTAAGTCTGGTTTTTTGTATATATCTATTGGTGTTGGTACTGTTACTATGTATATGTTTGAGTTTTTTATATCATCTATGCTATGAGTGTAGCTTAGATAGGGTATGTTTTTTAGTTCAACATCCTCTACCTCATAGGTTCTATCATGACCTGACTTAAGCTCCTCTATTCGCTTTTTATGTATATCAAAGCCTACTGTTTCATATTTTTTTCCAAACTCTACAGCCAGTGGAAGTCCCACATACCCTAGTCCTATGACTGCTATTTTATACTCCATAATACTCCCTATACCACTTAATAAAATTTTTAATTCCCGTCTTTATTGGTGTTTGTGGCTTGTAACCTAGATTGTTTATAAGATCATTTACATCTGCATAAGTTTTTGGTACATCTCCAGGCTGGAGGGGCATCATCTTCTTTTTTGCACTAATTCCAAGTTCACTCTCTATACACTCTATAAAGTCCATAAGCTTAACTGGAGAGTTGTTTCCTATGTTATAGACCGTATATGGAGCAGGGGAGGTTGCTGGGTCTGGGTTCTTACCACTCCATGAGCTATTTGGGCGTGCTGGGTTGTCAATAACTCGCACTACTCCTTCTACTATATCATCTATATATGTAAAGTCTCTTTGCATATCTCCATGGTTAAAAACCTCTATCTCTCTATCTTCAAGCATCGCTTTGGTAAAAAGAAAAAGAGCCATATCAGGGCGTCCCCAAGGACCATAAACAGTAAAAAACCTAAGCCCAGTAGTAGCTATACCGTATAGGTTTGAGTATGTGTGAGCCATTAGTTCATTACTCTTCTTAGTAGCAGCATAGAGGCTTATTGGGTGGTCAATATTGTGATGGGTTGAGAATGGATACTCCTCATTTAGTCCATACACACTTGAGCTTGAAGCATAAGAGAGGTTTTTGATGTCATTATGGCGACAAGCTTCAAGTATATTGATAAAACCATCAATGTTACTTTTGATATAAGCATAAGGGTTAGTTAGAGAGTATCTAACTCCAGCTTGTGCTGCAAGATTACACACTGCATCTACTCTCTCTCTCTTAAAAATCTCAAAAAGCCTATCTTTATCACTTAAATCACACTGATAGAATCTGTACTTGTCATACTTCTGGCTTTGATTAGTACCCTCTTTTATATTTTCTAAACCACTCTGCTTTAGTCTTCCATATTTGAGATTGATATCATAGTAGTCATTTATGTTATCCACTCCAACTACTTCATCACCTCTTTTTAGTAGGTATTCTGCTAGATGAAAGCCTATAAACCCAGCTGTTCCTGTTACTAATATCTTCATATTTTTAATTCCTTTTTTGAACTAGTCCAAAAAAGGACTCTCAGGCATAGTGCCCGCGCACCCTTGGTGCTTTTGATAAACATTATTTAAGCTCCCTATAGTACTCATCTAAAAATACTCTATTTGCTTCACCACTAAAGTGCTTCCCTTCAAGTTTGCATAGTGCTAACTCTATAGCATTTGCATTCCAACTTGCTTCAAAATCCTCTATAAATCCCATATGATTTACTCTAAAGATATTTCCATTTAGATGCTCTTGCCCGCCTGCAACATTTAGCTTATACTCGCTTTTTAGAATTTTTCTTAACTCATTTGCCCTACCTTCATAGTAGATAGTACTCATAGAAAAAGCAGGAGTTTTTGGATAGATTTTAAGACCCAGAGCCTCACAGGCTCTATTTAAGGCATTAGCTCTTGAGGCTGTTTTGTTATATAGTGTATCAAGCCCAATTTCAAACATCTGCTCTAGCACCTTGTTAAGTCCTATAATAAGAGTGGTTGCAGCAGTCCACGCAGTTGTGTTTTTTCTTTGTGCTTTTAGCTCATGATTTAGGTTGAAGTAAAATCCATAATCATTCTCTTCCACTCTTTTTATAGCTAGTTCACTAAGTCCCATCATTGCAAGTCCTGGTGGTAGCATAAAAGCCTTTTGACTTCCAGTGATGAGTACATCTATGTTGGTTGTATCAATCTTTTCTACCCCAACTGCTGTTATACCATCACAGACTATGGCTATGTTTTTTCCACTTTTCTTGATAGATTTAGCTATTTTTTCAACGGGGTGTCTTAGCCCCCCTGCACTCTCACATATCTGAATAAAGAGTGTATCTATATCAGGATGGCTTCTTAGTGCCTCTTCTACATCATCTAAACTTGCAGGTGTATCCCACTCATACTTTAGCTCTACTAGCTCTTTGTCCAAAGCTTTGCAGATTTTGCTAAATCTCTCTCCAAATTTTCCGGCATTTATTACTAAGGCTTTTTTGGAGCAGATATTACCCACACTTGCCTCTAGAGCGCCACTTCCAGTTGATGCTAACATAATGGCTTCATCCATATTAAAAAGCTTTATGAGCTTATCTTTTGTATTTCCAAATATCTCCTCAAACTCTTTGGTTCTATGGTGGATTGTCGGCTCTGCCATAGCTTGGCGGATGTTTTCTTGGACAGGAGTAGGTCCTGGTGTTGCTAAAATCATTAGAATCCTTATAAGATGTTTACTAAAGTTTATATAGGTTATAGTAGCAGAAAACAACATAAAAAGGGTTTTATTTTTGGAGTCAAAAATCAGCTTTCTTAGGTCTAATTATACATCTATGATTGTCGTAGCTTTTCTACTTTTTTTAGATTTTCTTTTGCTACTTCAGATGAGCAGTACTCTATCTATTGGCTATTATGAGGCTCTTACCCTCTATAAAGAGAGTGGTATTGTTTCATTTATTATCAAAACTTCGTTTGAGCTTTTTGGGCAGAGTGACTTTACACTTAGACTTCCTTTTATGGTTTTGCATCTACTAAGTGGTACTTTTTTATATCTCTACTCTTTGAAGGTTTTTAAAAGAAGAGAGGATGCTTTGCTCTCTTTTATGCTATTTTTACTTCTACCCGGAGTAAATAGCTCGGCACTACTTGTAAGTGAGGCTTCTATTGTAATATTTTTTCTCATTTTCTACCTATATCTTTATAAGACAAATTCAACTCTATCTTTCATGCTTCTGCCACTTATGTTAATACTTGATAACTCTTTTTGGCCTCTATTTCTCTCTCTGTTTTTTTATGGGGTTTGTAAAAAAGATAGAGCACTTTTATTAGGTGGTCTTATTATGTTTGGACTTTCAACATATATTCATGGTATTGATACTGGTGGCTATCCTAGAAGTTATTTTTTAGATAGTATTGGAGGTTATGCTGCTGTACTATCTCCGCTACTTTTTTTGTACTTTGTCTATGCTATTTATAGAACGCTTATAAAAGAGAAAAAGAATATGCTCTGGTTTGTAGTTTTTATTCCCTTTGTTATAGCTTTAATCCTATCTGTTCGCCAAAAACTTGATTTTGAGACATTTGGACCATACGCTGTGATAGCCACCCCTATGCTTGTTGGGGTTTTTATGAGTGGCTATCGAGTTCGACTTAAAGAGTTTAGGGGCAGGTATAGAAAGCTATTTTATGTAGTTTTGGGCTTTTTGTTGCTTTCATTTATAGCGATGCCTCTAAACCGCTACCTCTATGTAATATATGAAAAACCATCAAAGCACTTTGCTTATAACTATCAAGTAGTAAAAGAACTATCAGATGAGCTAAAAAATATGGGTATAAACTCTGTCCTAAGCGATGATGAGAGCTTGCTTTTAAGGCTTAAGTTTTATGGGATAGATGTTGGTGGTAACTGGTGGATAGATAGAGGAGAGTGTAAAAACAGAGGGAAGGAAGTTTCAATTCTATACAGTGGAATTACTGTAGATACTTTTTGTGTTACTAAAGTACACATAAATAGATAAATAAATATAAGCTCATAAATACTTTTAAAAATTTTCTTCTATAGATGTTACAATATGTGAAAAATTCAAGGAGAGTTTATGGCGCAAAGAGCTATACGAGAGTATGATGGGAAGTCTATTCTCCACAGAAATTGGAATAAGTATTTTGGAGATAAGTTTGAGTATCCTTTTGAATCTGTTCTTGTTACAAGTGGTAACGAGCTTAAAGAAGCATCCACTAATGCTAGCTGGTTAAACAATAAACCACTTGTAGCAAAGCCAGATATGCTTTTTGGTAAAAGAGGGGTAAATAATCTTGTTCTTTATAAAGTAAGTAGCCCAGGAGATGTAAAACTAAATGATGCAGCAAGCTGGATAGATGAAAAAGGAAGAGGAACTACAACACTTAAAAGTGGACAGAGTGGGGTTTTGACACATTTTCTTGTAGAGCCTTTTATACCTCATGAGCAAGATGAGGAGTACTACATAAGTGCAGCTACTGGTGATGAGGCTGATTTTTTATACATGAGTGCACATGGTGGTATAGATATAGAAGAGGGCTGGGATGATAAAGTAGTAGAGCTTAGAATCGAGCCAGACATGAAAGAGAGTGAATTAGAAACACATATTAAAAATGCCATTCCTAGTGATATTAAAGATAAAGCAAACTATGGTGAGTTCGCAGTTAGGTTTTATAAACTATTTGCAGATATGCACTTTGCATACTTGGAGATAAACCCTATAGTTATTAAAAACAACAAAATATTTCTTCTTGATATGGTTGCAAAACTTGATGACACAGCCGCATTCCTAAAAAGTGGTGAGTGGGGTGGAGAGATAGAGTTTCCAACTGCCTTTGGTATGGAAGACCAATCCCCAGAAGAGAAGGCTATATCTGAAGCAGATGCAAAAAGTGGAGCAAGTCTTAAACTAACCATCCTAAATCCAAAAGGAAGAATCTGGACAATGGTAGCCGGCGGTGGAGCTAGTGTTGTTTATGCTGATACTATTGCTGATTTTGCAGGTGATGTGAGCGATTTAGCAAACTATGGTGAATACAGTGGAGGGCCTACTACTGGAGAGACGAAGTTTTATGCTGAGACGGTACTAGATCTTATGACACGCCACAAAGATGAGCAGGGTAGAGACAAAATCCTTATTATTGGTGGAGCCATTGCTAACTTTACAGATGTAGCAAAAACTTTTACAGGTATCATCCAAGCATTTGAAAACTATGCTGATAAAATGAAGGAGCATAATACAAAAATATATGTTCGCCGAGGTGGTCCAAACTTTGAAAAAGGCTTAAAAGATATAAAAGAAGCTGCAGATAGGCTAGGGCTTAATATAGAGGTGTACGGACCAGAAACGCATGTGACTGATATAGTTAGAATGGCTTTAGAAAAAAAGAGTGCATAAGAAATTATTAGGAAATACAACAAGGAGAAATTGATGGGAGCACTATTTACAAGAGATACACAAGCAATATTTTGGAATAACAATAAAAGCGCTATACAAAGAATGCTTGATTATGACTATGTCATAAAAAGAGATAAGCCCTCAGTCGCAGCTATTGTTGCGCCTACTTCAAATAGTACATTTGAAAAGTTTTTTTGGGGACCTGATGAGATTATGGTACCAACATACAAGACCACTCAAGAAGCAATAGATAATCATAAAAATGCAGATGTACTACTAAATTTCGCATCTTTTAGAACAGCGTATGATGTAACTATGGATGCTATTGGGCTAAATCAGTTTAAGACCATAATGGTTACAGCTGAGGGAATACCTGAGCGAATGGCTAGAGAGATGAACCAAGTAGCAAGAAAAAAAGGTATTACAGTAATAGGACCTGCTACAGTTGGTGGAATAGCGCCGGGTGCATTTAAGATAGCAAATGTAGGCGGAACTATAGAGAACATCATAAACTCAAAACTTCACAGAGCTGGTTCATGTGGACTAGTAACAAGAAGTGGAGGGCTTTTTAATGAGCTAAGCAACATAATCTCTATCAATGCAGATGGAATTGCAGAGGGGGTAGCTATAGGTGGTGATAGATATGTTGGAAGTACTTTTATAGACAATATGCTTAGAATGGAAACAAATCCAGAAGTAAAATATATGGTTCTTCTAGGTGAAGTTGGTGGTAAAGAAGAGTATAAAATTATAGATGCTGTAAAAAGTGGCAAAATTACTAAACCAATTATTGCGTGGTGTATAGGGACTATAGCTAAGCATTTTAGTTCTGGTGTGCAGTTTGGACATGCAGGTGCTAGTGCAAATGCAGAGCTTGAAACCGCTGAAGCAAAAAACAAAGCCATGAAAGAAGCAGGTATATATGTGCCTGAGAGCTTCAATGACCTACCAACTAAAATAAATGAAGTCTATACTAAGCTCAAAAATGATGGTGTTATAAAAGATATAGCAGAGCCAGAACTAAGAGAGGTGCCAAAAGTTAGGAGAGCTAAGAACTTCATCTGTACTATTAGTGATGATAGAGGTGAAGAGGCAACTTATGCAGGTGTCCCTATCTCAGGTGTAGCAACTCCAGATACAGGATATAGTGTTGGTGATGTTATGGCTCTCTTATGGTTTAAGAAAAAATACCCAAGATGGGCTACAAACTTCATCGAAACGGTTGTAAAAACAGTAGCAGATCACGGTCCAGCAGTTAGTGGGGCGCATAATGCAAAAGTCACAGCAAGAGCTGGAAAAAACATAACTGATTGTGTTATTAGTGGGATACTGACTATTGGACCTAGATTTGGTGGTGCGATAGATGGAGCTGCTAAGTACTTCAAGTACGCCTATGAAAACAACATGGACCCAAAAGAGTTTATGGGCTATATGAAAAAAGAGGGTGTACCAATTCCAGGGATTGGTCATAGAATCAAATCAGTTAGAAACCCAGACCTAAGAGTTTCTGGACTTAAAAAGTTCGCATTTGAAAACTTCCCAAAAACAGAACTTCTAAACTACGCTCTTGAAGTAGAGAAGCTTACAACTAGTAAAAAAGATAGTCTTATCCTAAATGTGGATGGATGTATAGGCTGCCTTATGGTAGATATGTGGCACTCTCTTGGCTATAGTGATGAAGAGATTGATACATTTATAGAAGCCGGCGCTCTAAATGCGTTTTTCATCCTAGGAAGAACTATAGGCTTCATAGGACACGCTTTGGATGAAAAAAGACTAAAAATGCCAATGTATAGACACCCATGGGATGATATACTATATGATGTGGAAGAGGCAGAGGAGATATAATCTCCCCCCTCTTAACACTTCATTATTTACCTCTTGCTTGTACTCTTTTTAAATCTACTTGACAAATCAAATGTGATGTATTATTATGTATCTACATTTATACACATGGAGATACAATGAAAAAAGCAATCAATGTTCGACTAGTTTTCAAGACTTGCAGAATCAGAGCTTTGCTTTTAACTACTCCAAGTACAAACTTTAAGCTACTTAACTAAAAAAACTGGCTACTCTATATGAGATTCTATAAACAAAACTGGAGGACGCTATGGACATTATCAGTTTGATTATATTTTTAGTAATTGGTGCAGTAGTTGGCTGGCTTGCTGGAAATATTGTAAAAGGAAGTGGATTTGGCATCATAGGCAATGTTATTGTAGGTGTTGTTGGCTCATTATTGGGTGGATTTCTCTTTGGACTTCTGGGAATAACTACAGGTGGACTTCTGGGTTCTGTGATTATGGCTGTCATCGGTGCTGTAGTTCTGTTGTATATTATTAGGGTAGTTAAAAAAGCCTAAATAAAACTAGGGGGCTTAAATACCCCAAACCCCCACCCCCACACACATTCCCACAAATTTTACTCTTTTTCCCTAAAACCTCTTGACTTTGAATTATTTTT
>CAZAFM010000022.1:0-27760 GCA_964484395.1 uncultured Campylobacterales bacterium
TTTGAGCGATGCAGTTGAGAAGATAGAAAGCTTAGAATTCACAAAAAGAGATATTGAGAAAACCTGAGAGACTTAAAGAAAATTATCAAGGTTATTTTTCAAGAAGAATTACTGCCGAGCATCGACTAGTTTATAAAATTATAGATGGTATTATTGTCGTTGCTCAATGTAAGTATTATTAAGATGCAAAAAGTCAGAGAGCTTTTGGATGAGATTTTGGATTGACAAAAGTATTTATTAGTAGTATAATATATACTATTAAATAAATAGGAGATAATATGCTAGTTATAAGCTCAAGTGATATAGTTAAAAAACCATCTTACATCACACGACCTACAGATATTACATTTGTAGAGGATGCTAAAAAGCATATTACCAAAAGTGTAGTTTTGCCATATGAGCTTTATGAAAAGGTAAAAGAAAAGATAGAAGATGAACTATATCTTATGAACAACAAACAAGCTTTATCTCAAAGTTCTTTTGATGATTTTTTAGAGATAGAAGCTGTAGCAGAAGAGCTTGTAAAATGAAAAGAGGTGATATATACCTCGTAAGCTTTGGAAAAAAATACAATAGCGAATTTGGCAAAATCAGACCAGCTTTGATAGTTCAAAACGATATAGCAAATAGAAATATAGACAAAGTAGAGTTCAAGGGTGTCACTGTTATACCAATATCTACAAATCTGCACGGTGGAGACCTGAGAGTGTATTTATGCAAAAGAGACCTTTTGGAAAAAAATAGTGAGATATGCATAAATGAACTTTGTACTTTAGATATGAGTAGAATAAGTTTAGATAAACTATTGACATCATTGACAAAAGAAGAGACAGATGAAGTAAATATAAAACTTTTAAAGCATTTAGGGATGGTGTCATAATTGATATTAGCCTCAGGCTAAATTTTGAGCTGATAGTAGCTTTTGCTAAAACACAAAACAGTCGCAAGGAGTAGCGAGATGGGACAGGTCAAAACACAGGTCAAAGTCAAAAACTTCATAAAAGGAAATGAGATAGAGCTAGAGGCGCTAGTGGATACAGGCGCTATGTATATGAGTCTCCCTCGAAGCATCATAGAGAAGCTAGGACTTCAGGAAGGACGAAGAGTAAATGTCAGAACTACAAACGGCTCTATACAGAGAAGAGTCTATGAGGGTGCTAGGATATATATACAAGATAGAAGCGTAACCATGGATATACTAGAGCTTCCAGATGAAGTACCGCCTTTGTTAGGTGTGCTGATACTGGATGCACTTGATTTTATAGTAGACCCCATCACCCAGAAGCTAGCGCCAAACCCAGAGCATCATGGTGAGTACATAGTGGATATGTTTTGATAAATATCGGAGGATAGCTTGGTTATGCCTTTAAATAAGTAGCTAATCGAAGATGAAAGGAAAAAAGTGTTTGACTATGATAGGATACAAAGAGTAAGGCTAAAAAGTTTCCCAAAGCAGCTTTTACAAGATATAAAAATAACAGATAGTACTTTTTTGGATAGTTTTGATGACGATTTTCCAAAGATTATTGATGAGATACATAAATATAAGTTTTAAAATTAAGGTCATTTCTATTGAAAAAATACAAAATAATCCGCTACTTCTTCGTAGGTGGAATGGCTGCTGTTGTTGATATAACCCTCTTTGCTATATTTGCAAAGTTTTTAAGTTATAATTATCTTGTTGTGGCGTTTTTCTCATTTATCATAGCTACACTTGTGAACTACCTCATAAGCATAAGGATAGTTTTTGTAAGTGGCACAAGGCATGGTAAGAAAAAAGAGGTTAGCCTTGTATATCTAGTAAGTGGAGTTGGACTTTTACTAAACCTTCTCATTCTCTATATCCTCATATCTCTACTTGGAGTTGAGAAGATAAGCTCTAAAGTTATTGCGACTGGACTTGTGTTTTTCTGGAACTACTATGCTAGGAAGTATTTTATTTTTTAAAAAGCTCATAATCTAAAATCTTAAGCTCATACTGCTCTTTGTGAAACTTCACCACACTATCTAGTATAAACCCACTAAAAAGTGAAATGACAGATATAAGCATCAGTCCTGTAGCTAGAATAGCTGAAGGGACTTTGTATACATAGCCACTCTGCATATATTCGATAACTGGCGGTATGCCAAAGCATAGCCCAAGTATAAAAAAAAGTGATGCTAGGAGAGAAAAAAACATCAAAGGTTTGTAATCTTTGAAAACCCAAAGAATTGTTTTTAGCACCCTAAAACCATCTTTGAAGGTGTTTAACTTTGAGTAGCTACCCTCTGGTCTATCTCTGTACTCTATAGGTATCTCTTTTATCCTAAACTTTTTATCCAAAGTATGCAGTGTCATCTCTGTCTCTATCTCAAAGCCATCACTTGTTATTGGGATGTTTTTTACAAAACGCCTATTCATTACTCTATACCCACTCATTATATCTTTTAGGTCTGAGTTAAAAAGCTTGTTTATAAGTGTCTTTACAAGGTTGTTGCCAAACCCATGCAGTGATCTTTTGTTCTCTTTAGCATAGGCTCCAGTGCTGTGTCTGTCACCTATCACTATATCTGCTTCATTATTTAATATTGGTTCAAGTAGCTCTCTAGCGTGTTTAGCAGGATATGTATTGTCACCATCTACCATTATGTATATATCACTATCTATCTCTCTAAAGGCTGTTCTTATGACATTTCCCTTACCCTGTCTTAGCTCTTTTTTGACAACTACTCCGCAACTACTTGCTATCTCAGAAGTTTTATCAGTTGAGTTGTTATCATAGACGACAATAGTAGCCTCTGGAAGATGCTCCTTGAAGTCCTCTATCACACTTTTTATAGTTATCTCTTCATTGTAGCATGGTATTATCACTGTTATTTTGCTCATATCTCCTCTTTTACATCAAAGGCTTTAGTGCAAGATCTTCACCTTGCTTTTCTACCTTGTATAGGTTAAAAACATTTTGATTTTGCAAGAGTCTTTGGTAGATAGCTTGCACCTTTTGGGATTGAAATGGAAGCCATACATATTCATGTTCACCCATTTTTTCATAGATTTTATTTATAGGTTGCTGAAAAATAGTAACCTCGTCCGTTGTAAGTCTAGATGGGTACATATCATATCTAAGAAAATTTCTAAAAGAACCATTGTTTGGTACAGGTATGATGGCGTATATATCTGAAGTTTCAGGGATTTTACTTTTTATAGCATTTATGGTTGGTATTGTCTGAGCTCTAAATGAGTTTAGCTCATTTGCTTTGTAAATGGTTTTTAGGTTTGGAGTTTCTAAGGTGTAGATCAAAAGTGTTGCTAGTGAGACTATCAGCAGAGGCTTTATCTCTACTTTGGCTATAGGGCTATCTTCTTTAATATCTACTTTTCTAGCAAGTGGCAGATAGTAGCTAGCTAGAAAAAACATTGCTGGCATTATGGCGATATTGGTATATCTCACATATGAAGGTATGCGAAATGCATTTCCACCAAATGCTACAAAGTAGCTAAGATAGAGTATCGTAAAATACCCTAAAATAATAAACAGCATATATGCTGAGGATAGCAGTACTTCACTTTTTTTATAGCCCTCTTGCCTTCCTGTTAGAGTAGTTATCAGTGACACAATAATAAAAGTCACTAAAAACCAAAAAGTCGTAAGCCTAAAACTATCTTTATACTCACCCATAGTGAAGTAGTCAAACTCATTAAATTTCTCAGATACCTCATCTTTCGCTATCTGCTGGTCAAAAAATATCTCCCAAAACCTGTCTTTGACTTGAGCGTGAGTATCTTCATCAAGCATCTTTTTATCTGAGAATATATTAGTAACAATACCTGTAATAGACTGATTACCTTGTTCTATACCCTCTAAGTTAAGTCTTATATCCCAAGTCTTAAAAATCCCAAGTGTTAGTACCCCTAGAACAATAGAGATATAAACAAGCTTCTTGTTTTTCTCTATAAAAATATATCTAATGAGCAGCAGTCCAACGCTAGCAGTGGCAAAGTAGAGTCCGACCTCTTTGATAAAAGCTATAGCAGTAAGTGGCGCTAGTAGTAAAAAGATAGACTTCTTATCAAATCTATCATAGAGTATCACCATTATAAGCCCTGCAAACATAGCTCCTACTACATGGTCTACATAGATTTTGTTAAGTCCATGTCCGAAGTTCGCTAGAAAGGCTATCTGAAGTAGAAATGCTAGTACTATCCAGTGAGGCTTCTTGAAGCTTGTGTTTTCATATATCATCATCGTAGCACTAGCTATGAGTAAAAACTGTGCAAAGTAAGCTCCTCCCTCACTAAAGCCACTTAAAAGCATAGTGAAGTACTGCCATACAGGAGCACCTGGAACATAGTGAGGGTGAGCCGCTAGTGTGCTTGCATCATATAGTCTATCAGTATACATCATCTCTTTTATAAAAAGCCCCCAGTGGCTAAACTCATCCCAGAAAAAGAAGTGTGAGTCACGAGAGATAAAAAAGTAGACAAGTGAAAATATAATCATCAAAACTATAGGAGTAGAGCTAAAAAACTCTATATTTTTCTCTCTATATTTATAAGGTATATACAAAAACAGCGTCACACCTATGGCAAAAACAGCGTAACTAGCCTCTTTGAGTAGTCCTATCATCGCTAGCAAGACAATAGCAGTCACCATAAAAGAGGTAGATATAAAAACTGCACTTGAAGCCCTAAGCCCAAAGTAGACAAAGATAAAAAGTGCGTATCCGAAAATAGGCAGTAAAGTCAAAAGTTCCATAAAAGTCCTGATAAATTTTTTGTGATTTTATAGCAAAAATACTTACTGCTTGCTAATCCTCTAACTTTAAAAACTGTATAATCCCATCAATAGTTTTGTAAATCAGGGAAGTAAATGTATATTTTAGGACTTAATGCCTACCATGGTGATAGTAGTGCGTGTATTTTTGAAGATGGGGAGCTTGTAGCGGCAATTGAAGAGGAGAGGATTCGTAGGGTTAAGCATTGGGCTGGGTTTCCTAGTGAGGCTATTAGATTCTGCTTAAAAGAGTGCGGTATAGGGATAGAAGATGTAGATGGTATAGCAATATCGCGCGATCCCAAGGCTAATTTTTCTAAAAAAGTCATTCATAGCCTAAAAAACATAGTTAGCTTCAAAACCATAAAAGATAGAATGCTAAATAGCAAAAAAGTGGGTTCTATCAAGAGTGAACTAGCAAGCTCACTAGGTGTCAATGAGACAGATATAAATGCTAAAATCTACAATGTAGAGCACCACAGAGCTCATATGGCAAGTGCGTTTTTTGCTAGTCCTTTTGAGAGTTCTGCGATACTCTCTATAGATGGATTTGGTGATTTTACCTCTACGATGATAGGCTCTGGTAGGGGATTAGATATAGAAGTACTTGATAGTGTTATCTATCCTCACTCTGTAGGGATTTTTTATACTGCTTTTACTCAGTATCTGGGATTTGATAAGTATGGTGATGAGTACAAGGTCATGGGGCTATCTCCTTATGGAGAAGCAAGCTTGGTTGAGAAGATAAAGGATGTGCTTATCTTTAAGGACAATGGACTGTTTGAGCTAAACAAAAAATACTTCAAGCATCCAAAAGAGGGTGTATCCATGAGCTGGGAAGATGGTGATCCATGCATAGAGCCTATTTACTCAGACTATCTTGTAGAGGTTTTTGGTAAGCCAAGAAGCAAAGATGAAGAGCTTACAGAGTATCACAAAAACTTAGCAGCTTCAGTTCAGAGAGTGACTGAGGAGCTAATATTTCACATACTTGAGCATCTACACAAAAAAACAGGTGAAGAAAACCTCTGCCTAGCAGGAGGTGTAGCTCAAAACTCAGTAGCAAATGGGAAAATCCTAAAAAACACTAGCTTTAAGTCTATCTATATCCCACCAGCAGGACATGATGCTGGTACAGCTATAGGTGCTGCTCTTTGGGTGTATAATCATATTTTAAGACAGCCTAGAATTGCTCCTATGTATCATAGCTATTTTGGAAGTAGCTTTAGTGATGAGGAAATTGAGGAGTTTTTGAGCTCACAAGAAATCCCATATAAAAAGTATAGCGACAATGAGCTTCTTGATGTGGTTACTGATAGGCTTATAGATGCAGGTGTAGTTGGATGGTTTCAAGGAAGAGCGGAGTTTGGTCCTAGAGCCCTAGGGCATAGGAGTATACTAGCAGATCCAACCCGCGATGATGCAAAAGAGCTACTAAATCTCAAGATAAAAAGACGAGAGCCATTTAGACCATTTGCACCATCTATTCTAAAAGAGTTTATGGATGAGTATTTTATGGACTCAGATAGTGTACCTTTTATGGAGAAGGTTTTTGGCTTTAGAGATGAGAAAAAAGAAGCTCTAAAAGCCGTAGTGCATGTAGATGGGAGTGGTAGACTTCAGAGTGTTGATAGAGAGATAGAGCCAAAGTACTATGGACTTATAGAGAGATTTTATCAAAAAAGTGGAGTTCCTATTCTTTTAAATACATCTTTTAATGAAAATGAACCTATCGTAAATACTCCAGAGGAAGCATACAACTGCTTTGCTAGAACAAAAATGGATATGCTTGTTATGGGAAATATTGTAGTAACTAGATGAAAGTTTCAATCATAACCTCAGTTTATAACAACAAAGAGACTATCGCTGATGCCATAGATTCTGTACTCTCCCAAGATTATAATGATATAGAGTATATAGTCATAGATGGTGGAAGCAGTGATGGGACAGTTGAGATTGTAAAAAGCTATGGTGATAAAATCGCTAGGTTTAGTAGCCAAAAAGATAGAGGTATATATGATGGACTAAATCGCGGTATTGAGCAAGCAGGTGGAGATATTGTAGGTTTTTTACATAGTGATGATATATATGCAAAAAGCTCCATTATAAGTGAAGTAGTAGAGCGCTTTGAAAAAGGCTGTATGGGAGTCTATGGAGATCTTGTCTATACTACAAAAAGTGACACAGATAGAATTATTAGATATTGGAAAAGTAAGGAGTTTGACATATCACTTCTAAAAAAGGGATGGATGCCACCACATCCGACACTTTTTCTAAAAAAAGAGATATATGATAGAGTAGGTGGCTTTGACCTTGAGTTTAAAATAGCTGCTGATTATGACTTTATGCTTAGAGTGCTAAAAGAAAATCCAAATGTCTGCTATATGGACAAAGTCCTATATAAAATGCGACTTGGTGGAGAGAGTAATAAAAGCCTCAAAAACATCATAAACAAAAGCAAAGAGGACTACAGAGCTTTGAAGAAAAATGAGATTGGTGGTGTTTGTACGCTTCTAAGTAAAAACTTCAGTAAGCTAGGTCAGTTTATAAAAAAGAGTGTGGAGTAGGGCTTGGTATATAGTGCTTTTTTAGTTTTTGTATTTTTGCTTTCACTTAGTATGACTTACCTATCTGTGCGCTTTAAAGAGAGGCTAGCTATCATAGACACACCAAATGAAAGAAGTATGCACAAAACTCCTAAGCCTCGCTCAGGTGGGATAGCAATAGTTATAGCATTTGTGATAGGCACACTTTTGATGTTTGGTCCCTCTTCTAGCTCCTCTTTTTTGCTTCCACTGCTTATAGTTTTTATCCTTGGACTTGTAGATGATATAAGGCATGTCTCTGCAAAGGTCAAGCTACTTGTCATTTCACTCTCTGCTGCCCTTCTTTTTTATATGGGTTATGATATACAAAACTTTGGTGTGTTTTTAGGCTATGAGGTTGAGCTTTATTATGTTGTAGCACTCATCTTCTGTGCTGTAGCTGTAGGTGGTTTTGTAAATGCGGTAAATCTCATAGATGGACTTGATGGTCTTGCATCAGTTATATCTATCATCATACTAGCTGCATTTGTCTATATAGGTTATAAGTATAGTGATGATTTTTTGCTTTCTGTTAGCCTTTTGATGATATTTTCTATTTTGGGATTTCTAGTTTTTAATTGGTTTCCTTCAAAGATTTTTATGGGCGATTCTGGAAGTCTAAGTATAGGCTTTGTCATAGCTGTTATATCTATCTATAGTATAAAGCAAGAGTACATCACTGCTATTTCAGTTCTGCTTCTAGCAGCTATACCTATCCTAGATACGCTTATTGTCATGGTGCGCAGAATCATAAGCGGACAAAACCCCTTTAGTCCAGATAGGACACATATACACCATATCATACTCAAGCAGCAACATAATGACATTAGAAAAACAGTTTTTATCCTTGCGCTTATGCAGATGTTTTTCTCATACATAGGTCTTGGGTTTAAAGCTAGAGATGATATGCTTATTCTTGTTTTATATATCTTGGTTTTTGTGGTTTTTTATATGCTTCTAACCCCAAGGTACAAAAGAAAATACAACCCAAAAAACTAGATTTGGTATAATAATACAAATGTACATTAAGGAGTATACATGGGCGCTCTTGCATATGATGAAAGGTACACCAGAGATGACTATAGACACTGGGAGGGTGATTGGGAGCTGATTGAGGGAAATGCCTATGCAATGGCACCTTCACCTATGTTTTCACATCAAAATCTTGTTGTAAAAATATCTAGAGTCATGGATGAGGCACTTGATGGATGTGAGAGATGCATGGTGGCTATAGAGATGGACTGGGATGTGAGTGAAGACACTGTGTTGAAGCCTGATGTGATGGTGGTTTGTGATCAAGTGGGTGAGAGGGTTGTAAAAGCTCCACTCATAGTCTTTGAAGTTATCTCAAAAAGTAGTGTCAAAAGAGATGAGATACTAAAGTTTGAGCTATATAAAGATGAGGGCGTAAAATACTACGCCTTAGTCTATCCAGATATGAAAAAAGCAAAACTCTATCTGCTAAAAGATGACTCATATCAAAAGGTTGGAGATTTTATAAACGAACAGTATGAGTTCAAGCTTGAAGCTTGCAATCTGGGATTTGACTTTAGCAGGATATGGAGAAAGTAAACCCCAAAAAGGGGTAGACTTTAGCTTATGTTTATTACTATAGAAGCCTCAGGAGATAGAACTCTAAAAGCAGCACTTTGAGTTAAGAAAAGAGATATTGAGTCTTTGTTCTCTTTTTCAAACCCCACACTTACATCAAATCCGCTATAAAACTTATAGTCTCCACCTCTTTGAGATATGACAAGGGCTTTGTCGTTTCCTACTGCATTTGATACAATTATACTGTTTTGTCCTAGAAGTTGCTCTATTTTGTGTTTGACACTCATAGCACCTACTGTCTCAACTACTAGCTTGGAGAAGGTTTGATTTGAAACTACAATCTTGAAGCCCCCTTCTACAAAGCTATCATCAAAAATTTCAAGAGCTTTAGCAGTAGCTGCAAGCATCTCTTTTGAGCTTGATGCTGCAATTGGTTTATGTTCCATACTTTCAAGCAATCCTGTTATATTGGCTTTTTTAATTCCATCTAGTATCATAGAGTTTTCAGCTACTGCAAACTCATTAGCAGCTTTTTGAAGAACCTCATTATCAAAGTCCTCTAAGCCTCTTTTTATCTCATCTATAACCGTCTTTGGTAGGTCAAAATCATACCTCATCTCTACCATACTTATTGGCTCTCTTGCACATATTGTAGTGCCGTTTTTGCTACTTATCTTAGCTAGCTTGCCAGTTGGTATAGCATCTGTTTCAAAGCTAAAGCTCTCATCAAAGTCCACTACACTTCTAAGTTTAAGTCTTTTAGCTAGCAGTTCTTCAAGTTCACCATCAATTACACTCCATACCTCCGTTGATATAGGAGCTTTTTCTCTGTTCAAAAATTCCATCTACTCTCCTTTATGAGTTTTTTCCTATTTTTAGTGATCCAGTTTTTTTAGTAGGTGCGCTCTCTTGCTCTGAGTCATCTTCTCCATGAGATGTAAGCGCCCCCTCTCTAAACAAAAACTCTCTAAGCATAGCATCCCAAGTAGGTGAGTTGCGTCTAAGCCACTCTAGTCCCATGCATGCGTGCTCAATCTCCTCATCTCTATTATGCTCCATAAGAGCCTTTGCTTCAGCATTGTTTGTCGCAGCTGCTCTTTGGTTGTACCAATCAACTGCTTCAAGCTCCTCTATAGTACTCTGTATAACCCTATGGTAGTCTATGACATCTTCACCCAAGAGGCTGATATCTTCATGTAAGCCTTCATGCGCCATACATATCTCCTTTTAATGTTTTAGTGCACTATAATATCATCTTTATTTAAAATAGAGATAAATAATAAAAAATATTTCTTGACAATTAGATATGATTTTAGTAGTATGTGTACTTCACTATAAAATATACAAAAGAGCTGATATGAATGATTTTAACCTGTCTTTAAAGAAAAGCGGACTGAAAGTTACTCCTCAAAGAGTTATGATACTTGATGAACTACAAAAAGGTGGACACCTAAATGTAGATGAGATATATGAGAAGATAAAACCACTCTACTCATCTATGTCACTAGCAACGGTGTATAAAAACATATCCTCACTACTAGAAGCTAAGATAATAAAAGAGGTCTATATGCCAGCATCAAAACAAAAGTATGAGTTAAGACAAAAAGCTCATGCTCACTTTTTCTGCTCAGAGTGTGGAAATATAAGAGATGTGGATGTAGATGAAACTAGCTTAAAAGAAGCATTTAAAGGAAGTGAAGATATAGAGGACTTCTCTATGTTATATAGTGGTGTGTGTTTGGAGTGCAAAAGCACCCCAAAAGAAGCGTAGGCTTAGAAGCCGTCGTTTCTTGGAGCTCTTGGCTCTCTTGGTTTAGCTGGGTTAACCTTTAGGTTTCTACCCATAAACTCTTTACCAGATATTGCATCTATAGCTTTATCTGCTTCTGTGTCATCAATCATCTCTACAAAGCCAAAACCTCTAAATTTTCCGCTTTCTCTATCATTTATGAACTTAACTGAATCAACTTCACCATATTGAGCAAAAAGATCACTCAACTCTTCTTCTGTGGCCTTAAACGGTATGTTACCGACATAGATACTCTTCAAAACAAATCTCCGAAAAAATAAAATCCAAGCTTTTTGGGCTTGCAAGAGTATTGTATCATAAAAAAAGAAAATTTAAACAAATTTATCTTTTTTCTTTAAGAGATTTGCTTATATGCTTAGATATCTCCTCTTTAAAGTCTGGATTTTTCTTAACAAGTGTCTTTTGAAGCTCTATTAGAGTGTTTTCATCTGTGTCATGTCTTTTAGAAAAACTCTCTAAAAAATTAAATATTTTTTTGACCTTCTCTTGAACCTCTTTTGATTTAAAGTCTTTATCTTTTTTGTTTGGGAAGTCTGAGAAAAATTTTAAAAAAGATTCTGCTGCTATGTTGTATTCATGTTTGGTTATATTATCATTGTTGACATAAGCTATTAGTTCATCTATATCTTTTATCTCTGTGACTTTTGGCTTAGCTTTTGGTGTTAAAATGTAGTTTAGCAAAAAAGAGAACCCAGTTATAACAAAAACAAGAAAAGCCAAGATGCCAAGTAGCATCCAGCTATTTATGTAGTACGAAAATGTGTTCAACTACTCTCCTCTTGTTATTTCACCATCATAACTTATGATACCATAGGTTAGGTTTCCAACACTATATCCCATATCTTTTAGAACTCTTTGGCAGTAGCTACTTCTACTTCCTACATGACAGTATAGTATGATTTTTTTATCTTTATGCTTTTCTAGTTTTTCCATTGATGTATAAAAAGATGTAGTTGGAATAAGCTCATCAGTACCTTCTATCCTAGAAGCTATATACTCCATCCACTCTCTGACATCTACTAGGATAAAATCTATCAAGTTTTTCTTTCTTGCTTCTAGTAGAGCTCCTAGCTCTTCACCACTTAACTGGTCTTTGTGAAGTATGGCCTCCATCTCCTCTTGTGTAGGCTCTCTTGTGTGTGAGTGGATGACCGCATCAGCACTCTCTATTAAGCCTTCTTCTTTTGCATAAGCAGGCGTGCAAAAAATCCCACAGTGACATGAACCACTATTTGGTATCTCATCATTTATTGCTGGTTTGCAAGGACATATTCTATCTTCATCTGTATTTGTTACAAAAAAACATGGACAGTAGAACTTATTGTAGATTACCTTGTTTCTAGCAAGTCCTTGCTTGACGGACTCGACTATCTCTTTATCAGGGTTAAAAGCAAACCCAAAGTTTTCTATTACCTTTTCTACAAAAACCTCTGTTTTTTTAAAAGCCTCTTTGAACTCTTGTGAGTTAGGGTCAACCTTTTGCATATAACTAGACCTTTTTAAGATATAAATTAATTTTATAGTTGTTATTTTACTTAATTAAGTTTAATCAAATCTTAGAATTTTATGGCAAAAGAGAGACTATGCTTTAGCCTCTCTGATTCTCTCTAGTATGTCTATATGATGTAGTTCTTGTTCTTCTACAAATCTCAGTAGGTTTTTGAAGTCGTCATATTTAACTCTTAGAGCTATCTCTTTCATCTCCTCTACCTCTTTTTTCTCATCTTCGATATTGTTGTCTATAAACTCTTTTAAGCTCTTTACCATATACTCCTCTTTTGGAGGGTTTTTAGGCATTCTTAGCACTCCTAGGGAGCTCATCATAGAAGCATAATATTTCATATGAGAGAGTGACTCATGCATAAGGTCTTTTAGCATCTCAGCTGACCATCTATCTTCAAGATGTGTAATAAGGAAGAAAAAAGAGATGACACTTGAGTACTCTTTGTCAAGTAGGTTTTCGAGTGAGTTTATAATGAACTCTGCATCATAGGGTGTCATTTCAAGATTTTTTGCTACTTTATCTGAGCTACCACCGTATGAGTTGTACATGTGAAGCTCATTTTTGTTTTGAGTCTTTTCTACTTTGTGCAAGAAGTATGACTCATCACTTTTAAACCTGTTTGCAAGTACACAACTCTCTCCATAGGTTCCTATTATTACTTTTAGCTCATCTTGTAACTCCTCTAGCATTGTATGTGCATCACTACTCAAAGGCTCTATTTGCATATCAAAATCATATATTTTAGGAGCAGGGGTGTCACTATCTTTGTTTTCATAGTCAAACTCTCTGTACTCTTTAACTATCTCATTAGCAAGCCACATCATATGCCTAAACTCTATATCAGAAAAACTCTCCAAGCTTTTTGAGATATCCGCATCCTTTGTAGTAATACTTCCTATAAGTAGTCTCATCCACAAAGAGTGTTTTTTTCTAAATAGTTCTACTTTCATACTCTACCTCCTTAATGGGCGTTAGGATTAGCTTTTTAGCTTATCTGTTTTGATTGTATCATAAAACCTTCATTTTTGAGTATCTCCATATTTAAATTCTTAAAATCTTCATAAGTTATCTCAAAAGATTTTCCCTGCATAGAGTTAAACCCCTCTTTTCCCATAGAGACTCTTTTTTGTTCATCATCTACTAGCTCTGCTATTTTTTGAAGCCATATATTTTTTTCTACTTCTATACAGTAGCCACTCTCTCCATCTCTTACTATTGTTTTAGGACCACCTATGTTACTAACTATGGCAGGCTTTCCGCTTGCTTGAGCCTCCATAACAACCTGTCCTAGAGTATCTGTAACTGAAGGAAAGAGAAATATATCTGAGTTTGCGTAGATTTTAGATAGCTCTTCTCCGCCTTTATAGCCTAGTAGATGTATGCCTCTGCTTTTTAGCTCCTCTTTTTTTTCAAGTATTTTTCCCTCACCACAGCAGATTAGCTCTATTTTTTTGCTACTTTTTTCTCTGAGTTCATCCCATATTTCTAGTAAAAATGGAAAGTTCTTCTCTTTTGTTAGTCTGCCTACATATAGAAGCTTTATAGATTCAACATCTATTTCGTAGTTTTGCCAAAATGCCTCCTCTTTATACTTCATATGAAAAGACTTTGTATCTATACCAGCTTTTAGTACAAAAAGTCTATCTTCTGGCACTTTTATATCATTAAGTAGGGTTGAATAGTACTCATTTGACCTAGAGTAAACTCTCTCAAACTGCTTATAGAAGTATCTCATAAACTTAGTTGTTCCTTTTTCAATAAAGCGACTTTTGGTATTATCATACATATATGAAGGAAAGTCAGTGTGGTATATGGCTACTTTTTTAGCTTTTAGTCTATTTGCTATCCTAAGCCCCATCATACCTATAGGACCTGGTGTTGAGATAACGACTATATCTGGATTTATAATGGTTGCTCTTTTTTTTAGTTCAAAGTAGTTTGGTATTGCTATATCTAGCTCTTTGTAGTAGGGCATCCCTGTTTTGAAGATGGGTTTTATATTTATGATGTTGTCTAGCTTTTTGCAGTAGGACTTGTTTGTTGAGGTTATTACATATAGACTTCCTTCTTCGCTACTACTAGCTAGGTCTTGGATAAATCTTGATACTCCATTTGCATCACAGACTGTATCTGAGAAGAGACATATTGTTGGATTTTTAACTGGATTTTGCACCTTTTCCCCCTATAAAATAAATTTTGTTTACTAATTGTCATTATTCTATACTATCCTTACAATACAGTTACGCTTTATGAGTAAAGCCCATAAAGCTACACTAACGCTAAGTTCACCATTTTGCACTTCGTTTGAAGTTCCACTTTGTTACACTAGCAGTGGACTCTCGCATCTTTGGTGCTCTGCGGGGTTGTAGTAGTTAGTAATTCATTTTAAAGAGTTTTCATGAAGTATAAGTCAGTATTTGTTTCAGATATCCACTTAGGAACAAGAGATTCTCAAGCGGGTATGTTTTTGGATTTTATTAGGGATAATGAGTTTGAGGAGTTGTATTTGATTGGAGATATAATTGATGGATGGGCACTAAAAAGAAGATGGACTTGGCCCCAAGAGCACTCAGATGTAATACAAAAAATCCTAAGAGCTGCTAGAAAGGGCTCAAAAGTTGTATATGTACTTGGTAATCATGATGAGTTTATAAGACCTTTTTTGCCTATCTATCTAGGTGATAATATAGATGTAGTTAATAGCTATGACTACTACTCACTGGATGGCAAAAAATACTGGATTGTTCATGGTGACTTTTTTGATAGTATTACTATGACAAAAAAGTGGTTGGCACTATTAGGAGACAGGGGTTATCAGTTTTTGCTTAGAATAAATCGCCCATTGAATTACATAAGAAAGAGACTAGGAAAAAAATACTGGTCACTTTCAGCCTATATAAAGGATCATGTCAAAAAATCAGTAATGTATATAAATGACTATGAAAACATAGTAAGCTCAAAAGCAAAAAGCGGTAACTATGATGGTGTAATATGTGGACATATCCACAAGGCTGAGAGTAGATATATAGATGGGATTAGATATCTAAACTGCGGAGATTGGGTTGAGAGTTGCACTGCTGTTGTAGAAAACTATGAAGGGGAGTTTGAAGTGATAAGGTTTGAAGTTGCATAGGATATTGTGTGTGAATAAGGTGTTTGAGAAAGAGGGTTTAGATATAGTATCTATTGAAGAGGGTGAGCTTTCATGTGTAGATATAGAGAGTTTTGAGTATATCTTAGTAAGTGGCGGAGATGGGGCTATAAGAAGAGTGGTAGAGTATATGGCAAAAAACAACATAAAAATGCCCAAACTTATAGTTGATCCAGAAGGGACTTTTAATATGATATATAAACTATATCGTATAAAAACCCCTGAAGATATTTTGGAAAAAATAGCTCAAGAAAGTGCTCTAAAGGAGGTTGATAGAAACTACTTTAGTGTAAATAGTGACCACTACTTTATATTTAGTGCCGGAAATAGTCTGGATATGATATACATCATACTATCAGACCTCTTTAGGGTCGGTTTTTTGGTCAAAAGTAAGCTAAGATATCTTATTTCTATAATATTTTTGCTTCCTTTAATAGTTATAATGATACCATTCTTCTTAGTTGTAAAAAAGTATTTTTTAGTGTTTAACGGATATGATTTTAGGCTAAAGAGTATTTTGAACATACATTTAAATCCTAGTGAGGTTAGGATAGAGCTAGACTCTGATTACAACATTTGGCAGATGGATGGTGATATAGTTGTGGTTAGGTCAAAGTCAAACCACATAAAAAAGGCAGGAAGATTAAAACTAATTATTGGATAGAAAATGCTAAAACCAGTACTAAAAGATAGAGTTGCATACTTTGTACTAGATGAAGAACATTACGACAAGCAAAGAGCAAAAAAAGATGCTCTAGATTTAAAAAAACTAGCAACAACTCTAAAAGGCTTAGATATCAAAGCCATACTACTAAGCCTAAAAAATGTTCCAGACCTAGATAATGACTCTTTGATACCATTTTTCACCGTGTTGCATGAGTTTGAGAAGAGTCTAGATGTCATAGCTGGAATTTGTGACTACAAAGCTAGAGTCTACTCTCAGTCCCTAAATAGCGCCAAAAAGTACCATGTATCTCTTTTTAAAAATTCTGATATAGCTCGCTTTATACTTAAAATAACAACCATACCATCTGATAAAACAGTTTGTTTTTTGATGGAGAATGAGCTTGATTTTGAGCTTTTTAAAGATGAGATTGAGAGTAGGGGAGTTGTTTTTCAGGGTTTTAGTAATTCAGGTGATTTTGATACATACGCTTCAAAAAATGAGTGTTTTAAGGTATCAAAAACCTATGTAGATTTTTTACATAATAAAACAGTGATGAGGCTTGAGGGTGGTGTGGTCTACTTTGATCTCCAAGATAGACTAGGTAAAAAAATAGAGACTCTATTTCCACTTCATGCTTTTTACAAGAAAGCCAAAGAGGGCTTTAGGCTTTTTGTGCTTGAAGGTTCTCAAGTGGAGTTTATAGACCCTAAAGCTATTGATTTTTTTATATCTCTATCTATAAATAGTATGAAATATGGAGCAAAGATTGTTTTTTTAAAATTCCCTCCAAATCTTATAAATAGATCAGTACAACAAACTCTTCAAAAAGCACACATTAAATATTTTGATACAAAACAAAAAATGCAATCTGACCCAGAAATAGCTCAACTTCTAAATAACCCAGTAAAAACAAAAGGTGGCGGTCTGAGTAAAGCTCTAGTTAGTAACTTACCACTTTTTATAGATGCTACAGTAGATACATTTAGCTCTTTTGTAGGAAGTAGTGCTACTAAAAAATCACATACCATAAGTGAATACAGTGATGATTTTTTAGATGATAATTATGCGGGAAGTTCTATAGAGTATAGTGGTATGATAAATGCTACTTTGGTGCTTGTCTTTTCATACTCTCTTATAGATGAAGTCTCAGAGGTTCTTCTTGGTGAGGCTTGTGCTAATGATGAGGAGAGGGTGGATGTATTAAGCGAGTTTTTGAACATCATCTCAGGTCAGTCAAAAACCATGCTCTCAAAAAAAGATATAAATGTCTCTATCTCCTTACCAAAAACCTTTGTGAGCAAAAACGACTTTATAAAGTATATAAGTGGAAAAAAGGGAATATTGATAAACTTTGAGTTTGATGCTAAACCTCTCCAACTCTTTTTAGCTCCATAATGCTTAACTCACTCTTTCCTATACTTCTTTTTATCTCACTTGGATATTTTGCCAAAAGAGTAGGGATTTTTGAAGAGAGAGATTCTAAAATACTTATAGACTTTATCATTTACTTCTCTTTTCCTGCTATAGTTTTTAGTAATATCTACTTTTTAGAGCTTGATACTTCACTTTTTGATATGATAGCAGCTGGATGGATAGTGCTTTTTGCTGCACTTCTTTTCTCTTTTTTGTTTACTAAGATGATGGGGTATGATAGGCGTACTAGTATAGTTTTTATACTAATGGCATCTTTTGGGAATACTGCTTTTGTAGGGATTCCTTTTGTAGATGCTTTTTATCAGAGTGAAGGTGTGAGGTTTGCTATACTTTATGATCAGTTTGTCTCTTTTATACTTGTTAGCCTCATAGCTCCCCTGCTTGTCTCTCTTAGTGGTGGTGAGTTTAGCTTTAGGGCTATTTTAAAAAGAATATTTCTCTTTCCGCCTTTTATAGCGCTTTTAGTTGCAGTAATCTTAAAGCCTTTTTCACTTCCATCTTTTTTGTTTAGTGGATTAGATATATTAGGCTCTACTGTGGTACCTCTAGCACTCTTTGCTGTTGGATTTGGGCTAAACTTTGAGGAGATAAAAAGCTCATTTTCAAAAGTACTACCCATATTATCTATAAAAATCATCATCATTCCAATACTATTTATTATAGGTTTGAAGTTTTTAGGTATCTCTTTTACCCTTGAGTGGAAGGTAGCTGTGATGCAAAGTGCTATGCCTCCTATGGTCTATGCTGCTGTAATTGCTATGAGAGCGGGGCTTGATAAGGGTATAGCAATCTCTTCAGTAGGACTTGGTGTTGTTGTGGCGCTATTAGTTTTACCTATTTACTATTTAGTTTTGTAACCAAAAACCCGATATAATATTAAGATATACAAGGAGTATGATATGCAAGTAGGACAAGGAGCGTCACTACTGAGTGGCTTTAATCCAAAGGATTTACAAAAAGGTGGGCAGCAACAACAGGTAAACTTTAGTGATTTAAACTACAAAAAAACATCCATAGAAGCCCAATATGGGGATTCTACACTTAATGTAGAGATGGAGACTTTGAATTTTAAATCAGCAACCATAGGCTTTGGAAAAGATAACCAAGCTATGCAGGATATACTATCACAGATAACTGAGAGGTTTAATAGTAATGCTGGTGGTATGTTTGGTAGTGTAGGTGATCTTTTTAAGCAAGATGAGACCTTTGATTATAACAAAATAGATAGTCTTTTAAAGGGTATAGACTATGAAGCTATCGGTTATGAAGGCAAAGCAATAACAGATATGACGCAGCAAGAAGCGAAGGATATTATATCTGAAGATGGTTTTTTTGGTGTTGCTAAAACCTCAGAGAGGGTTGCAAACTTCGTTCTAAGTGGTGCTGGAGATAACCTAGAAAAACTTCAAGCTGGGCGTGAAGGAGTTTTAAGAGGCTTTAATGAAGCAGAATCCTTATGGGGTGGAAAACTTCCTGATATAGCTTATGAAACCCAAGAAAAGAGCCTAAAAATGATAGATGATAGAATTAAAGAGCTTGGAGGTAATATACTTGATAGTGAGGCGTAGTTGATACTTAGTATTGAGTCAAGCTGTGATGATAGCTCTATTGCTATTACCAAGATAGAGAGTAAAGAGCTTGTTTTTCATAAAAAAATCTCGCAAGAGAAGTCACATAGTGAGTTTGGTGGAGTAGTCCCTGAGCTTGCTAGTAGGCTTCATGCAAAACTTCTTCCATCTATACTAGAGCAAACAAAAGAGTATCACAAAGAGCTAAAAGCTATAGCCGTGACAAATGAGCCGGGGCTTAGTGTGACTCTAGTTGAGGGTATGGTAATGTCAAAAGCACTCTCATTAGCACTAAATCTTCCAATAATCCCCATAAACCATCTTGTAGGTCATATCTACTCTTTATTTATAGGAAAAGAGGCTATATTCCCTATGGTTTCACTGCTAGTATCAGGTGGTCATACTATGATAGTTAGAAGTAGTGAGGATGAGCATACTATAGAGGCTAGCACTCTTGATGACTCTTTTGGTGAGAGCTTTGATAAGTGTGCAAAACTCCTATCTCTAGGCTATCCCGGAGGTCCTATTATAGAGAAAAGGGCAAAAAATGCAGATGCAACAAGGTTTGACTTTCCTAAGCCTCTCTCTGGCAAAAGGCTAGCCTTTAGCTACTCAGGGATTAAAAACGCTTTTAGACTAAAAGTAGAGGAGCTAGGAAGGCTAAGTGATAAAGATATAGATGACCTTTGTGCTTCTTTTCAAAAAAGTGCAATTGATCATCTATTGAAAAAGTTTGAGCTATATCTTCAAAGCTCAGAGATAGAAAACATCTCCATAGTTGGAGGAGCTAGTGCTAATATGGCTCTTAGAAGCAGGGTAGAGGAGTTGGCTAACAAGTACAACAAAAACCTACTTCTAGCTCCACTAGAGTTCTGTAGTGACAATGCAGCCATGATAGGAAGGGCTGCTCTGAATGAGTATATAAAGCAGAGATTTATAAGTGCAGATGAGCTAAAGCAGAGCCCTAAAAGTACGGTTCTAATAGAAACAATTTGACTTCACTATCTTCAATAAGATATAATTGAACTATGGCAAAAATAGAAAAAGTCAGAGAACTCATTGGTTATTTAAAGATTGTTTTTGGAGTTTTTATTGCTGTTGGAGTCTCTTTAGTAGGATGGTTATTCCAAAATAGTGAAAAGATTTCAGATGTAAAGATCATTGTAGCAGTTTTGACCATAGTATGCTTAGCTGTTGGAATAATTGTTGTAAACAAAAAGATACTATCCAAAATAGATGAATTAGAGGATTTATAATGCAAACTCTTGTTATAGTTGCGGCTGCAATACTGTTTGGTGCGATATTTTTTGCAGTATATGAAGCTGTTACCCATAAAAGTAGTAAGAAAGTACACTAAATCTTAAGAAGCCTTCTCTCTAGCTCAACCTCGCTTATTACGCCTTCATCAAAAATAAATACCGTTATATTCTCACTTGGGTTACTATAGTGCTCTCTTATACCTTCTATTAGATTTATATCATCACTTTCTAGTTTGATATTTGGAGTTTTTAGATAGATGGTTTTGTATTTTTTAGGTAGCTCTAGCATATATATGAGACCTATCCATACTAAACAAGCAAAAGCTAAGATAAAAAACCCAAAGTATGGCAGAGATGCCTCAATCATAAGACCACCAACTATACCGCCTAAAAATGTCCCAAAGTAGCTAAATGAGTTAAATACCCCTAGTACCGCACCTTTTTGGGAGTTTTTGGGATACTTTGAAGCTAGGCTTTGCATGATTGGTTCATGCATACTAAAGCCGGCAAAAAAGCTCATTACAGCTATAAAAAATAGTGTATCACTATACATATCAAAGCCTAAAAACGCAAGCATCAATAAAATAGCCCCAGCACTTAAGACCTCTTTAAACCTTCCTTTTTTCTCAGCAAAAACAGCTCCAGCTCCCATAGCAAGTATACCTATGAGTGTTGCAGGTATGTATATGGTATAGAGACTATCCATAGTAAAACCAAAGTGGTGTATAGCTAGATAAGGTATAATGACAAAAGCAGTTGAAAGAAGGAGTTTTTGAAAGAATCCAGTAAAAAACATAATCCTAAGATCAGCATTTTTGATAGATGAAGCAAACGCCCCTTCACTCTCTATGTGTCCATAGGTGATTTTAGGGATATTTGGTACAGCAAGAAAGAGAATGATAAGGGATATGAATGCTAAGAGTGATGCTATAACAAAAAGCGTATCAGTCCCACTACTTCCTGCTATAATAGGTCCGGTTACGAGGGCTACTGAGAAGCTTATAGATATAGTTCCTCCCATAATAGCCATAGCTTTTGTTCGTCTCTCTTCATGGATTAAATCACTTATCATAGCAGTAACTACTGCCCCTATAGCTCCAGCTCCTTGCAAGGCGCGACCAATTATGAGTGTATATACTGAATCAGCAAAAGCCGCAATAAGTGAGCCTATGATAAAAACCAAAATCCCAAAAGCAATAGTCTGCTTCCTCCCTATCTTGTCACTCAAGCTTCCAAAGGGGGTTTGTAGTATCATCTGAGTAAGTGCATATATAGATATAGCAAGTCCAGCTAAAAATGGTGTAGCTCCCTCAAGTCCTAGTGCATATACAGATAGTGTAGGCATCACTATAAAAAGTCCTAAAAAGCGTATAGCTATAACAGAACTAAGAGGAAAGACAGTCTTAAACATCAACGAACCTTTGATAAGCTAAAATAATTGTTCCTATAATATCAAAAGGATGATAAAAATTGGATATCGTACTAGCAACATCAAATAACGGTAAAGTAAGAGAGATAAAAAAATTCGCAGATAGATTTAATGTGGTGACTTATAGTAGCTTGATTGAACCATTTGAGATTGTAGAAGATGGTGAGAGCTTCAAGGAGAATGCACTAATAAAGGCAAGGGCTGTTTATGATGCACTAAAAAGGGATGATATTGTTGTTCTTGCTGATGACTCAGGTATTAGTGTAGAGGCACTTAGTTTTGGACCTGGTATATATAGTGCTAGGTTTGCAAAAGAGGGTGCAAGTGATAGAGAGAACCTACAAAAGATGATAGACTCCCTAAAAAAGCTGGGTATAAAAAAGAGCTATGCATACTACACTTGCTCTATTGCCATAGTTGGGAAAGGATTTGAGTATACTACTCATGGGTTTATGCATGGAGAAGTGATAGATGAGGCTAGAGGTGAGGGAGGCTTTGGATATGACCCTTGTTTTATACCAAGGGGTTATCAAAAGACTCTAGGTGAGCTTGATGATAATATCAAGAGAGCTTTTTCTCATAGAAGTAGAGCCTTAAGACTTGCAAATATCGTCTTAAAAAATCTTCGCACCAAGTAAGTAGATAATATGTTCAACCTTTTGACTAAGTGTTTTTACTTTTTTTGCCATAGTTTAACTCCTTTTTTGTATATAACAAGCAAAAAGCATACCCTATGAGAATATTGATATTCAAAAAGAATGATAGTTTTAGAGAGATACTAGAGAGCTCTTTGAAGACAAATAAACACAATCTTGTAGTTACTGATGACTTAGAGGTTGCTAAAAACATAATTCTCCAAGGATGTCTTGACCTAGCTATTTTTGACTCCCATGCTTACTTAAAAGAGAGTATTAAGATACTTCAGTTCATAAATTATATGGTCAAAAACCTCATAAAGTTAGCCACCATATCGCCTGATATAGAGCCAAAAAAGCTATCAATTCTCTATAACCTAGGATGTAGTGATCATATAAAATCACCTTTTTTACTAGAGGAGTTCTTGATAAAAGTCAAAATTTATGAAAAAAATCTTCAAAAAAAGCACCAAAAACATATACTTCTAGGTAGAAGCTATATGTTTGATAAGCATGAATTGATGCTCTATTATGGTGAACTTCCAGTAAAACTAACAAAAAAACAGAGAATGATAATGGATGTGCTTGTTTCAAATCTAGGTATTCCAGTTGATTTTGAAAAACTAAGAGATAGTGTCTGGAATGGTGACTTGATAGATAATGCAACCATAAGAGCAGAGATAAATCGCTTAAAAAAGGTCTTTGATGAGGATATTATAAAAAACTCAAGAGGAGTAGGGTATATGGTAGAAAGAAGTGAGTTTATCACACTCTAAGGAGCAGGAGGCATCTCTAAATCTATTGGTATCTCAGTTGTTAAAAATTTAAACTTTATGTCTTCAAGCTTTTTTTCTAAAGCTTTGTTCTCTTCTAGTAGGGAGTCTCTTTGGATTTGTAGATTGTCTATGTTTTTACTACTGTAGTATATTTGGTTCCTTAGGTAGATTTTGGGTATAAAAAGAAAGTTCATAAGTAGCATAAATGCAAAAACAAAAAGAAGAATTCTGACACTTAACTCCTCTTTCTCGGGTTTTAGGTCTTCTAATAACTGATCTTTATCTTCCATAATTCCTCTACTCTATCTCAAAAACTCTAAGTTTAGCACTTCTTGACCTTGGGTTTGTCTTTAGCTCCTCTTTGCTGGCAATAATAGGTTTTTTGGTTATTATTTTTCCTATAGCATTATCACCTCCACATAGGCATTTTATACTTTCACTAGGGCATATACAGTTTTTTGCCCACTGTTTAAAAGCATCTTTAATAAGCCTATCTTCTAAAGAGTGAAAACTTATAAATGCAATTTTACAGTTTTTTAGATTTTTTACTCGTAAAAGAAGTTTTTCTATCTCTTCTAGTTCACTATTTACTTCTATTCTCAAAGCCTGATAGATTTTGGCTAAAAGCTTGTTATCTGTATATTTAAACTTCGAACTTATGGCTTCTTGAAGCTCTTTTCCGCTTCTTATAGGACTGTTTTCTCTATATTCAGTTATTGCAGAGGCTAGTTTTTTGTACTCTCGTATTTCCCCATAATCCTTAAATATCTGCTCAAGCTCTGCATCTCTATATGTGGCTAATATATCTTTTGCATCTTTTTTGACGCTTCTATCCATCCTCATATCAAGCTCACTACTACTAAAGCCAAAGCCCCTATTTTTACTATCAAGTTGCAGTGATGACACTCCAAAGTCAGCTAGGATACCTCTAATACTGCTTTTGTCTACTCTATCTAGCACTTCCCCAAAAGCACCATGTATAAACTCAACTCTTGAGGCAAACCTATTTAGTCTTTTTTGAGAAAACTCCAGAGCTTCTCTGTCTCTATCATTGCATATAAGTTTTATGTTTTGGTTTTTTTGTAGTATGAGCTCTGAGTGAGAACCAAAGCCTACAGTGCAATCAATGATAGTTCCACTATCTATATCACAAAAAACATCACTAGTCTCAGTAGGTAAAACAGGGATGTGAGGTATATCCATATTACTCTTTCAGTAGTCAAGTTGTATTATTATACAAAAACAAACTAAAAGGGTCTATTTGGAGAAGCAACTTTCTACACTTATTGCTAAGGTATCGCTGTCTATGTTCAGAAAAAACTTTTTTGGAGTTTATCATGGAGCTATCTCTGCTAAGATAGATAGAGATAAGTTTTTGATAAACAGAAATGATGCTATTTTTGATGAGATGGATGAAAATAGTCTTATGGAGTTACACCACAAAAAAGACTACAGATGGAAGGATGCAAGTATAGATGCTCCTATTCACTCCAATATCTATCAGAAGTTTAGTGATGCTAAGTATATAGCCTACTCTATGCCACCATACGCCACCGCATACGCAAGTCGATACTCCAAAATATATCCAGAAGACTACTTTGGATATAGAAATCTAGGCGAAATATCTGTGTATAATCCAAGAACATTTGAGGATTGGTATGAGAGGGCTGATGTTGAGATACCAAGAAGATTAAGAGATAGTAAGAAAAACTTTCTTCTTATTCGTGGATACGGTCTGTATGTGTTTGAAAGAGATATAAATACCCTTGCAAAAACAACAGCTCTTGTAGAAAACAGTTGTAGAATACTCTACTTATCAAAAGCTTTAGAAAAAAGATCTGTTGTAAACTCAGTAGATGATGGTATATATTTGATGTAATCTAAGCCATTAGGGTTTAAGGCTTAGATATAGTTCACTAGTGATAGTTGGTTGATTTTGCCTATGGAGCTTAGCATAGCTTGGTAGTTTAGCTGAAGTTGTGATAGTTGCATACTTGCTTCTGCCATATCGGTATCTGCTATATCTGATTTTAAGGTCTTAGCTTGAACTATCATAATCTCATTTCTTTCAAATGAGTGTTGAAGTGCATTTCCTTGTGAACCATTTTTGGCGTGGATTTTGTTTACATGATCCATAAGATGGTCAAAAACAGCGATTGAGTTTTGTATGCCAATACTTCTAGGGTCAGCATCGTAGTCTTTTTCTTCATTGTATCCATCTGGTCTATAAATTTTGTTTTTAACAGCATCTATAGCAGCATCTACTGAAGTAAAAAAGTCCACATGAGGGTCATCTATAGTAAGAGCATTATTCTCATGAAAAGATAGTCTTGCAAAATCAGCACTCCCTGCAGTAAAGTCTGTATTCTCATCATCATACATTGCTAGTTCTATCTCTGATTCATTTTGTGTTTTATCATAAACCTCAAATCTGCCTTTGTAATCAAGTGAAACATCAACCATCTCTTGAGAGGCTTGCATAGCATCTCTGTAGTCATTTACATTAGCAGGCGCATTACCGGGTGATGGGGTGGTACCAGAGGCAACAAGGTTTGAGAAGTTAAGTCCTATCTCCATAACATTACTTAGTTGCTCATATGTAACCTCATCAGCAGGAGTTGAGGTTGTTGAGTCAAAGTTCTCAAAAAGTTGATAAGGACCATAGTTTACGCCTGTATCTGTATTTGTAAGTCCATATGTGCTTCCTCCATTAGCAAGGTTTACATCTATATGGTATGGTGTTCCATTTACATCTACCAAATCCATGTTAATAGTTTTACCATCTAGTGAGTATTCATAGCTTCCATCTACTCTTTGTGGGCTTGAAACCTCTATAAGTTTTGTCTTAGCGGTTGCATACTCGTTATTGTGAGCTATAACTTGTGATGTGTTTGCATTTAGGTATGAGCCACTTTTTTGAAACCTTACCTTATCCACTTCAGCACTAAAATCATTTGCAAATATATCTGTCCCACTATCTGAGGCTATCTGAACATCAAGTGAACTCATCCCATCGTATGGAGGATTTTGGATATCTGTTCTTGTTTGTAGGACTGTTTTATCAGTTATGATTATTCTGCCATTTGTTAGCTCAACATCAATATCATCATAGTTTGGCGCACCTACTGTTGAGTAGTTTTGCTTTATCTGTGTGAGTAGGTCATCTACAGTTGCACCAGCACCTAGTGGAGTAACAGGTCCTACTGCACCACCTGGAGCTGTTCCATCAGGACTAACAGCAGTACCTGAGAGTTCTAAATCAGGTCCATCTACACCAAAAACATCAAGAATAGTATCAGTAGGTCTAGCTATTGAGTTATCATCTCGTTTAAGTACTGTAGGGATTTCATGTATCCTATGGTCACTATCTTCCATAACTGATTGTGCATCTGTAGAGGTTGGTAGTGAGTAGTAGTTGCTTTTTACATACTCAGTTATTCGTTCACCAGAAGCGATAAGGGCATCTGTATCATTTACATCAGCTTTTGATGAGACCATATGGAAGTTTATCTTGCTTGAGCCTTCTGTTAGATCTTTTACCTCTATCTGTCCCCATTCATTCATAGATACATCTACTACTTTGTTTGTAGTTGTATTTCCAAAAGCCACACCAACTCTATCTAGCATATCCCGTACTGTAGTAGCATTACTTTCATCTATGTAGTCTGGGTTTAGTGAGAACTTCTCTGTAAATCCAACACCATTTGTATTGGTTCCAGAAATATAGAAAAACTCAGGCGGGTCATCAGTAGTTATATCATTATCATCACCCAAGAATGACCTTAGTGTATCAGACTCCTTAGAGAAGACTTTTTCACCCGGATTGCCCTTTTCATTAGGACTCATGATGTCTGGGTGTAGCTCTTCTTGGTTGTAGTGCTTTACATTGGTAGTTAGAATTCTGTTTTTATTATCATCACTTCCTAAGAACAACTCTTTGCCAGTTATGTTATATGTTAGAAGATTGCCAGAGCCTACAAGTGCTTGTAGTTTTTCATCATTTCCATGATATCTACCATTTTTATCTATTGGTTTGGTGGATGTAGCTGTTCCACCTAGTATATACTGCTCTCCTACAGTTGTATTTGCAAGAGATACAAAAAAATCCCTAAAGCCCTCAAGATCATTAGCAATAGCCTCTATACTCTCATCTGAGTGAATCTCATTTGCAGCATGAGTAAGCTTTGTTTTAAACTGATCCATACTCTGAGATAGTTGACTTAGGGCGGTATCGGTATTATCAGAAAACTTCCTACCACTTTGTGCTACTGTTTTGGATTGATTGAGTGTGGTTACTTCATAATCAAGCCTAAGGGTTTCAGCAAATGTAGAGCTACCCTCATTAGCAAACTGTATCTTCATACCTGAGCTAAGCTTTTTGGTTATATCAAGTAGGCTACCTTGAGTTCTTTGTTGATACTCTTGCATCATAAGATAGCTTGTGTTAAAACCTATTCTCATCTTATACCCTTTATGTAAGGTTTCTTAGACTATGGAAGCAAATAGAGTTCCACACTAACTAAAGCTCTACACCAAGCATATCGTCTTCTAGTTAAGATTGTTTTAGGGGGAGGTAGGGTAGAGCTACCAAAGCTCTATTATCTCCTCTTTGATTTTAAAGGCTTCATTCTCATAAC
>CAZAFM010000023.1:0-25874 GCA_964484395.1 uncultured Campylobacterales bacterium
CCTAAGTTTGCAATTTTTATAATCGGACATACTGTAACAGTTATTGCTGATTGGGTAATCAGTATTTAAGGTTATTATATCATAAATACCTATCCCTATATACCTCCTCATCAAAGGCCACTAAGATGCCTTTTTCATCCTCTACCACGGGTCTTTTTATCAAAAGAGGCTCCTTTATCATCCACTCTTTTTTGCCACTATCATCTAGATTTAGCTCTTTTAGCTTGAGTGTTCTGTACTTTGTTCCTTTTGTGTTTAGGAGTTTTTCAAGCCCTACCTCACTACTCCATCTCTCTATTTGTTCATGACTAGGGGGAGTTGTTTTAAAGTCAATGAACTCATATTCAACTCCATTATCTTTTAGAAATTTCATCGCTTTTTTCACACTTCCACATGTTTTTATTCCATATAGCTTCAAATTAAACTCCTTAATCAAGAAATAAACCATATTTTAACAAATTCTCAAATAAAATTGAGTTCTATGAATTTTCAAGGAAGTATATGAGACTCTATTTTTTTCTTATTATATTAATAGTCTCCTCCTTTGCAAAAGAGGTTGGAGTTGAGTACAAGGCTAGTTTTGGTTTTTTTGGAACTATAGGTGATGTGACTGGAAAGTTCTTAGAGAATAGTACCACTTATAGTATAGAGATAAACGCAACCGCTACTGGACTTGCTAGAATTCTTAGTAATGGTCGCTATGAGAGACACTACTCAAGTGGCTCTGTAAAAGATGGACTACTAAAACCAGATGAGTATATCCAAGAGATAGAGACTGGAAGCTCTTATGAAAAAAACACCTTTGAGTTTATGCATGATCAAAAAAAGGTGCTAAAGCATCACATAAAGCGCACATGGAACCTAAATAATGAAACATTAATTGACAAAAATGAAACAAAAAATGTTGATTACTATGCTGATAATGACCTGCTTTCACTCTTTTTTAACCTCCCGTATGCTCTAAAGAAGCTAGAACATAGCTCTCAAACAAGGCTATATGCAGTAGGTGCTAACAAAAAAGATGGTGGAGTAGATATATACATCCCCAAAGATGACCAACTAGAGAGCGCAAAAGAGCTACTTGAGACAGAGTCTGATAAAATAGTAATCGCCATTTTAAATCAAAAAATATTTGGCAGTGAAAAAGGTGAACTTGTTATCGCACTAGATGAAGAGAGCTATGCGAAAAAAGCTGTTTTAAAAGATGTTGTCTTTTTTGGAGATATAAGAGGCGAGATGATAAACAAAGAGGAAAAAGAATGATAGTAATAGCTGGACCTTGCGTAATAGAGAGTCGTGAAGTTCTTTTTAAAATAGCAGATGAGCTAGAGTTTTTAAAAAGTGATGAGAGTGTTGATTTTTATTTCAAAGCTAGCTTTGATAAGGCTAATAGAACTAGCTTAAAGAGCTTTAGAGGTCCAGGGATTGATGAGGGACTAAGACTACTAGGAGAGGTAAAAAAAGAGTTTGGATACAAAATCCTAACTGACATACATGAGAGCTTTCATGCTTCTATGGCAGCTGAGATAGTGGATGTATTGCAGATTCCTGCGTTTTTGTGTCGTCAAACAGACTTGATTGTAGCAGCGGCATCAACTGATGCGATTGTGAATATCAAAAAGGGTCAATTCATGGAGCCTTCATCTATGAGACACTCTGTCCTAAAAGCACTTGAGACAAGAGGTGTGAGCGCTCCTACATACGAAACAAGTAGCGAAAAAGGGATATGGCTAACTGAGCGAGGAAGTAGTTTTGGCTATAGTAACCTAGTGGTTGACTTTCGCTCACTTCCAATAATGCGCGAGTATGCACCAGTGATATTTGATGCTACCCACTCTATTCAGCGACCAAGTGCATTAGGGGAGAGTAGTGGAGGAGACTCACAGTTTGCTCCAGCTCTTGCAAGAGCTGCTGCTGCTGTTGGAGTTGATGGAATATTTGCAGAGACACATATAGACCCTAAGAGTGCCTTGAGTGACTCAGCTAATATGCTAAAAATAGATGAACTAAAAAATACACTAAGTGTGGTTAAAAAAATAATGGAGGCAACAAAATGAATATAATAGAAGGAAACTTAAGCGTAGGCTCTCAAGATAGAGTGGCAGTTATCGCAAGTCGCTTTAACCACATCATAACTGATAGACTTATAGAGGGAGCTAAAGACTCATTTGTAAGACATGGTGGAAGTGCAGAAAACATCGACCTCATACTAGTCCCAGGGGCTTTTGAGATACCTTTTATGCTTGATAGGGTTTTGAGTGATGGTAATTATGATGGAGTAGCATGTGTTGGTGCGGTTATTAGAGGCTCTACCCCCCACTTTGACTATGTAGCAGCAGAGACTACAAAAGGCATAGCAAGTGTCACTCTAAAGTACGGTGCAGCAGTGACTTATGGAGTGATAACAGCAGATACGATAGAACAAGCAATTGAGCGCGCTGGAAGCAAAGTAGGAAACAAAGGCTTTGAAGCGATGAATGGGCTTATAGAGATGATGAGTCTTTATAGAAGGTTTGAGTCCTAATGGCAACTAGATCTCAAGCTAGAGAAGCAGTAGCTGGGCTTCTGTATGCATACCAGAGTGGAAACCAAAACATAGAGAAGTTTGCCAAAGAGATGCTTGATGAAAAGAAGATAAGAAACAAACAACAAGAGTTTGCTATGGGTCTATATGAGGGTGTGATAAAAAACATAGAGACAATAGATGAAAAAATCATCTCAAACCTCAAAGGCTGGGAATTTGAGAAACTAGGAGATATGGAAAAAGCGCTCCTTAGACTAGCTACTTATGAGATACTATATACTAGCGTTGATAGGGCTGTTGTGATAAATGAAGCAGTGGAGCTATCTAAGAGGTTTTGTACTGAGCAGAGCCCGAAGTTTATAAATGGGGTTTTAGATGCTGTGGAGTAGCAAATGGAGCTAGTAGTTGCACTAGACTTGCCTAGTAAAGATGAGAATATCAAGCTTTTAGAGCAACTAAAAGGTCTAGATATATGGGTAAAGGTAGGTCTTAGAAGCTTCATTCGTGATGGAAGTAGCTTTTGTGAAGAGATAAAATCTCAATATGGCTTTAAAATCTTTTTAGACTTAAAACTATATGATATACCAAATACTATGAGCCAGAGCGTAGAAGAGGTTTGCAAGCTTGGTGTTGATATGCTAACCCTCCATGCAAGTAGTGGAAAAGTCGCCTTAAAGGAGTGTGTCAAGAGAGCTAGTGCTTTTGAAAAAAGACCACTTCTTGTAGCTGTAACGGCTCTTACGAGCTTTAGTGATGATGAGTTTAGAGAGATATATGGTGATAGTATTGAGCAAAAAGCAGACTTTTTTGCTAAAGAGTGCGAAGAGGCTCAACTTGATGGTGTTGTCTGCTCTGTTTATGAGAGCTTGGATATAAAACAGAGCACCAACCTTCTAACCATCACACCGGGGATTAGACTTGAGAAAACAGATGATGACCAAAAACGCCCTGCGACAGTAGCAGATGCAAAGTCTAGCAAGAGTGACTTTATCGTAGTAGGAAGACCAATATATAGAGCCAAAGACCCGCTAAAAGTGGTTCAACAAATCAAGGAGGAGGTTTAGATGGAAGCAGTTTCAATTCTTATAGAGGCTATTGCACAGATTTTGAGTATGGTTATCACCATATACACTTGGGTGATTATCATAGCAGCACTTATCACTTGGGTTAAGCCTGATCCATATAACCCTATAGTGCAGATACTAAGTCGCTTAACAGAGCCTGTGTATGCATGGGTAAGAAGATTTATCCCAACAGTCATAGGCGGTATTGATATAGCACCTATTATAATTATAATTGCACTACAGTTTATAAACCTTTTTTTGGTTAGACTACTGTACTCACTGGCGGCTTCAATATGAGATACTTACTACTCATACTTCCCTTTTTATTATATGCAAATGAGATAAGCTTAGAGTTTATCAAAAGCAAGCCTGCTGGGATTGAGAGAGACTTCTATATATGGGAGTACTTAAAGTCAGCTACAAAGGGTGAAAAAGGTGTAGAAGAGGCCTACAACCTCTCACAATACAAAAACGGCTATACATACAAAGAGTACATCAAAAAAACAACCAATAAACAAGCTTTAGAGGATGATATATGTAAAGGTCTTAGGGTATCAAAACTAATAGATGAGGATAGTAAGTGCATAAATATAGGACTTAGCTATGCTGATATGCTTGACCTCACAAAAGAGCAAAAACTTGATGTTGCAAAAAAGCTTGGGACTATAAATCCAAAAAAGGCAGAAGTATTAAAATTTCTTGCCTCAAACAACATAAGAGCCTTTATCAAAAACTATCCTAATGCTTTCTTATACGCATTTAGGGGGTCTAGTGAAGGGTTTAGAAAAAAACATCTTGATATAGAGTTTAGCAAAGATGAATTAGCAAACCTCCAAGATGGCTACTCACTTCTAACAGTCATAAAAATAGTCACTCAAAACGACTATCCAAATCTCCAAAGAGCTTTTTTAAATGCACCAATAAATAATCTTAATAGACCTCAGAGTGCTTTTTTTCTAGGACTAAATGCACTAAGACAAAATGATGAGAAAAGAGCAAAAGAGTTCTGGGCGAAATCAAAAAGTATAAGTGAAAGAAGCTATAACAAAAACAGAGCCGACTTCTGGACATACCAGATTGACAGAAACACCAAGCATCTAGAAAACATCTGTAGTAGAAACCACTTTGATATATATTCACTATATGCAAAAGAGAGTTTAGGTGGAGATATAAAGTGTTATAATATATTAACCTCTTTTCCTACAAAAAATACAGAAGCAGCACACAATATAGAAGACCCATTTCTCTGGACAAAGCTCAAAGAGCTTTCAAGGGATAGCAATCTAGCCCAGAGTGATTTAGAATCACTCTTCACACTAAGCTCACTTCCTCACTACGCTTTTTTGAAGCGCAAAATAGATAACTACAAGCATGAGCACTTCATTATGCCATATCAAGATGCCTTTTTGCAGTATGAGCCAAATAGAAGTGCGCTTCTATACTCTATAGGTAAGCAAGAGAGTCTTTTTATACCCTCAGCCATATCTATGTCATTTGCTTTGGGAATGATGCAAATTATGCCCTTTAATATTGAAGCTATAGCTAAACAAAGAGGTGAGAGTGTAGAGCTAACTGACGCCTTTGATTACAAGCTGAACTTAACCTACTCAAACCATCTAGTAGAAAATCTCGTCAAGAGGTTTAAATACCCTCTTTTTGTAGCATACGCATATAATGGTGGTGGGGGTTTTACAGGTAGAATGCTTAAAGGTGATATTTTTAAAAGTGGTAAGTATGAGCCGTTTATGTCCATAGAGATGGTACCTATTACTGAAACCCGTGAGTATGGAAAAGAGGTATTAGCAAACTATGTTATCTATTATGGGCTATTAGGAAAAAAAACAACCCTAAAAGAGCAGCTAGCAAACCTGCTAGAGCCTCGTTGAGGGCTTTAGCTATGCTGCTTCTTTAACTCTTGTAGGCTTTGACAAATCTCATCAACCATATTGTATGGTATATGAACCTTCCAATCTGGCTCTTCGCCATCAAGAGAGACTGCAATACTAGCTACATCGCTACTATTTGCGCCATAGGGTTTTTCTATATTTCCTACACTTATTACACCATTTTTTGTCCCTTCAAGGTGAAACTCTTTTAGTATCTCTGTCTTACTCATTTTTTATCCTCCATTAGTTTTTTTATTTTCACATTGTGCCTTAGCCAATCTTTATGCTCCATTATGGGAAATCCGCCATAAGTCTTGCCGCCCTCTAGGCTTTTTGTAACACCGCCTCTTGCAGCAATAGTGGCAAAATCACCAATCTCTAAATGTCCACTTGTTGCACTCTGTCCACCCATTATGACATTTCTACCCAGTTTAGTAGAGCCTGAAATCCCTACTTGAGAGACTATAATGCAGTTTTCACCTAAGAGGCAGTTGTGAGCTATCATTACTAGGTTATCTATCTTTGTTCCACTTTTTATAAGCGTAGAGCCAAAGACTGACCTATCAACTGTACTATTTGAACCTATTTCTACGCCATCTTCTAGCACTACATTTCCAAAGTGGTGGATTTTTATATGCTCACCTTTTTGTGTATGGGCGTATCCATATCCATCCCCACCTATAACAGCACCCGGATGAACTATACAGTTATCACCTATAATAGAGTTATTTAGTATAGTTACATTTGGATAGATGATACAGTTATCTCCTATACTACAGTTTATTCCAATGAAGCTAGTAGGATATATCTTGCATCTCCTTCCTATCTTAGCACCCCTACTTATATATGCTCCACTCACTTCTGAGTCTTCACCTATAGATGGTGCTTCTAGGCTCATTTCATCTATTTTTTTTACAAAAGTAGCACTGATTTTTGCCATCAATAGTTGTGGGTTTTTAGTAAGTAGGATTGACTTACCCTCTAAGCCCTCTTTAGAGCTTGATATGAGAGCCTTTGCTTTAGAGTTTTTGGCTTTTTGAATAGAGTTTTTATCAGTCAAAAAAGATAGCTCATTAACCTCTGCAAACTCAAGGGAGTTTAGCCCAACTACCTCTACATCCTCACCATGAAGCTCGCAATCAAACTCTTGTGCTAGAGAACTTAGTTTCTTAGTTTCGTTCAATAGCAACTACTCCACTTCTAACTATCTCTTTTGGCTTAAAGCGCTTTATGGCTTTTAAAAAGTTTGTAACCCTAGCAGGCTTATCAGAGACCATCACTATTACCCAGTTCTCATTTGCATTAGCTATCTTACCATTATATCCATTGCATAGTGCCTCTACATCTGCTAGACTTGAGTCAATAGGAAGCTTAACCATTGCTAGCTCTTTTTCAACCATCTCATCATGTTCGTTTACTTTATACACTGGTATGAGCTTATGAAGCTGCTTTATGATTTGCTCTATTACTCTTTTGTTACCCACTGTAGCGATTGTAACTCTTGAGAACTCACTATCTGGAATAGGGGCTACAGTTAGAGACTCTATGTTGTATCCTCTTCCAGCAAAAAGTCCAGATATTCTTGAGAGGACGCCGTGCTCGTTTATTACGATTACTGAGATTATCTTTCTTACATCCATTTTCAGTCCTTATACTCAAGCATCATATTAAACAAAGAGCCACCACTTGGCACCATAGGTAGGACATTTTCATCTCTATCTATGATAACATCTATAAATGTCACTCTGTTTTTCTCAACTGCTTCTTTTAGCACCGCCTCAAAATCCTCTTTCTTCTCAACTCTATATCCAACTCCACCAAACGCCTCTGCAATTTTTACAAAATCAGGCTGGGCACTAAGATCAGTACTAGAGTAGCGCTTCTCATAAAAAAATGTCTGCCACTGCCTAACCATTCCTAAGTAGTTGTTATTTAGGATGATATTTATCACAGGAATCTCTTTTTCTACACAAGTCATAAGCTCTTGAACATTCATAAGAATAGAACCATCACCACTTATGTTTATAGCGATTTTATCCTCTTTTCCTTTTTTGACCCCATAGGCTGCTGGAAAACCAAAACCCATCGTTCCTAGTCCACCACTAGTTATGAACTGTCTAGGGTAACTAAAAGGATAGAACTGTGCAGTCCACATCTGGTGTTGCCCAACATCAGTTACAACTACTGCCCTATCTCCTAGTATCTCTCCTGTTTTTTCTATAATCCACTGAGGCTTTATTACACTTTGGCTATCATGATATTGTAGAGGATGAAGCTCTTTGTAGCGGCTTAGAACAGATTTCCACTCATCTATGTGGCCTAGCTTATACTTCTTTTTTAGCTCATCTAAAAGCTCGCTTACCACCATCTTGATATCACCAACTATAGGTATATCTATATCTACTAGCTTACCTATACTGCTTGGGTCTATATCTATATGGATTATATCTGCAAACTTAGCAAACTCACTAAGCTTTCCAGTCACCCTATCATCAAACCTAGCACCAAGGGCTATGACCAAATCAGACTCACTCATACCCATATTTGCAGCATAAGTTCCATGCATACCAACCATACCTAGAAGCTCTTCTCTATCATGCTCTAGAGTTCCTCTAGCCATCAAGGTCTCAAGAGCTGGTATCTTTGTATACTCAACCACATCTCTAACTACAGGAGCGGCACCTGAGCTTATCACACCTCCACCTATGTAAAAAATAGGTTTCTTTGCTTGGCAAATAGCAGAGACTGCTTTTTTAATCTGTCTAGCATTTCCTTTGTAGTTTGGCTTGTATGTTTGTAGCTTTATGTCCTTTGGATACTCAAACTCTCCCTTAGTAGCACTTACATCTTTTGGCAAGTCTACATGAACAGGTCCTGGTCTTCCACTTCTAGCTATAAAAAACGCCTCCTTAAGTACCCTTGGTATCTCACTTACATCACGAATAAGATAGTTGTGCTTCGTACAAGGACGACTAATACCAACTGCATCAATCTCTTGAAAAGCATCAGTACCTATCAAGGTTATAGGAACCTGACCACTTATTATGACCATAGGAACTGAGTCCATATATGCTGTTGCTATCCCAGTAACTGCATTTGTAAACCCAGGACCACTTGTAACCATCGCTACGCCAACTTTTCCAGTAGCCCTCGCATATCCATCTGCTGCATGTACTGCTGCTTGCTCATGTCTAGCTAGTATGTGTTCAAAGTAGCTTTGTTTGTATATTTCATCATACACATTCATTATAGCCCCACCAGGGTAGCCAAACACTACATCAACACCCTCACAAGCTAGAGCTTCTATTACCATTTGTGAACCGGTTATTTTCACGCTATCTCCTAATTTCACTCTTGTGCTTATTTTATCACCACTTTTTATAGTTTTGGCTTATCCATACATTTTAGTATTGCTAATCCCTCTCTTAGTGAGTCATCTATTACTACGCTCTTAGCAAACCTTAGCATCTTAAAAAACTCTTTGTATATATAGACTCCTGCGATTATAAGGTCAGCCCTTCCAACTCCAGCTATTTTTTCTCTTTTTTCATAATCCATCTTCAAAAGAGTTTTTAAAAACCCATCAAGCTCCCTATCTTCAAGCTCTACACCATTTATAAGCTTTGAATCATAGTTTCTACTATTAAGTCCTTTTTTCATAGCAGCTAAGGTTGTAGGAGTTCCAGATGTTGAAATAAAGACTGATGGTCTAAACCCAAGATATCTTGCATCTTTGAGAAACTCTGAGACTTTAGCAAACTCCCCTTTTAGCCCTTCAACTATACCATCTCTGCTTCCAAACCTCTCAGTCGCACTAACTATACCTATATCAAAGCTCTTTGTTACAAAGCTTTTGGAGTTTCCGAAGCTAACCTCACTACTTGCCCCACCAATATCTAAAAAAACACCATTCCTACTAAGTCCTAGCTTCTCTAACCTCTTAGCAACTGCAACATATGTGTAGTATGCCTCACTCTGTGCATCTATGATTTCAAACTTTATTCCATAGTTTTTCTCTACCTCTTGAAGAATGCTTGAGGAGTTTTTGGCACTTCTCATAGCAGCAGTTGCTACTCCTACAAACTCATCTTTACCAAACTCCTCTAGAAGCTCTTCAAGTGCCTTAAAGAGCCTTTTTTTCGCATCTTCACTTATGAGCTGACTCTTATGTACTCCTTCAGCTAGCTTTATTGCTCTTTCAAAATCTTTTATCTTCTCTAAACTCTCACAATCAAGCTTTACAGCTCTAATTGTGTTACTTCCTAAATCAATTGCTACCATTTTTATCCCTAAAATTTTTAAATATCAAATACCTCTTCAAAATCAACACTCAATTCACAACAACCTTCACTATGCTCTATATAGAGCCTACAGCTATCTTTGGAAGTAAAACTACCAAGCTCTACATATCTACCCTCTTTTAGCTCATATACTGTAGCACTCAAAGTATCTGGGTCAACTATGATGTAGTATTTCACACCTGCTTCTTCATAGATTCTATACTTGATATTTTTGTCTTTCAAAGCAGTTGAAGGGGAGAGTATCTCTACAACAAGCACGGGAGGTTTTGTAAGCTTGATAAAATCATCATCTTCTAAATCACACACTACCAAGTTATCAGGCTGCAAAATAGTATGCTTATCTACCTCCCAGTCTACTGGCATATAGGCTTTACATCTTTTGCACTCTTTTAGGTTTTTTTGAAACTCAAAAGCTAAGTTGTTGCTTATCCTCTGATGCCTCCCCTTTGGCATAGGTGACATAGCATAAGGTATACCATCTATAATCTCCCACTGTCCTTGCCACTGTGAATAATCATCATAGCTATAGTATGGTAGTTCTTCTGGTAGTTTTAAAGCTCCCATCCTTACCTCCAAAACTTTTTGATGATTTTATCATAAGAATGTTAGAATCACTAAATTATTCTTAAGGAGTCGGTCTTGAAATTAGGTGTAAACATAGATCACATAGCCACACTAAGAGAGGCAAGAGCTATAAATGAGCCTGACCCGCTAGAAGCTCTTTTTGTAGTTAAAAACGCCAGAGCAGACCAGGTCACACTGCACCTAAGAGAGGATAGGCGACATATAAATGAGCTTGATTTAAAAAGAGTAATAGAGAGCTCTTTACTTCCTGTAAATGTAGAGTGTTCAATAGATAAAGATGTAGTATCAATAGTCTCCCTCCTAAAGCCAAACAGAGTTACCATAGTCCCTGAAAAAAGAGAAGAGATAACTACTGAAGGCGGACTAGATGTCAAATCAACTAGCTCAAAAATAAAAGGCATTATTGAGGTTTTTAGAAAAAAAGAGATAGAAACAAGTCTTTTTATCGATCCAGATAGAGATAGTATAGATATATCCAAAAAAATAGGGGCAGATGCTATAGAGCTTCATACTGGACGATACGCAAACCTATTCTTAGCAAAAAACAGCAACATAAACCACACCCAACACAAACTCTACAACAAGCTAAGTAGAAGTGAGCTAAAAAGTGAGATAGAAAATGAGCTAAAAAAGATAGAGGAGTGTGCAACATACGCTAAATCGCTTGGTCTTTTTGTAGCAGCAGGACATGGTCTGAACTATCAAAATGTAGAACCCATAGTGAAGATAAAAGATATAGAGGAGCTAAATATAGGTCACTCCATCATAGCAAAAGCCCTCTTTGTAGGACTAAAAGAGGCAGTAGAAGAGATGGTTATACTGTGCCAAAAGTAGCAATAAGTATAGGGGATATAAATGGTATATCTCTAGAGATAGCTCTAAGGGCACATGAGAGTATAAAAAAGTATGTAGACCCCATCTATGTAGCTGATAAAAAACTCATAAAAAAAGGCGCAGAACTACTATCGCTTGATATTCCAAAAGACTTTGAGCTTAGTGAGCTAGGGTGTGAAACTAGTATAGAGCCTACAGAGATAACAAAAGAGGCAGGTAGCTACTCATTTGCCTCGTTTTTACAAGCTGTTAGCATGGCCGAAAAAAAGGAAGTAGACTTCATAGTCACACTGCCTATATCCAAAGAAGCGTGGGGAAAGGCTGGCATAGAGTATAAAGGACATACTGATTTTTTTAAGCAACACTACAAAAAAGAGGCTATTATGATGCTAGGATGTGAGCATCTTCAAGTTGCGCTTTTTACTGAACATATGGCTTTAAAAAATGTTTATAAAACCATAGGTAGAGTAAAGATATATGAGTTTCTTCAAACACTCCAAAAAGAGACAAAAAGCAAAAAAATAGGGGTCCTAGGACTAAACCCACATGCAGGAGATGGGGGCGTGCTAGGAAGTGAAGATATAGAGATAGAAGAAGCTATAAATATGGCAAATGAAAGCTTACAAGAAAAGATATTCTATGGTCCTTTAGTTCCAGATATAGCATTTATCCCAAAAAATAGAGAGAGATTTAAGCTTTTTGTTGCGATGTATCATGACCAAGGTCTAGCACCACTAAAAGCCCTACACTTTGAAGAGAGCATAAACACCACCCTAAACATCCCAATAAAACGCTTCTCACCAGATCACGGATGTGCTTATGACATAGCCTACAGCGGAAAACCCATATCACTTCTAAGCTATATAAACTGCTTCAAGCTTTACTGTCAAAATGCTTTATAGTATCATAGGCAACATATACAATTGTGAGCAGAACGATTGAACCTCCTAGAATAAAAAGATACTCCATCACAACTCCTCAAGCTCGTCTATTTTTTTAAAGGCTCTTTTGTTGATTAAAACAACCACAGCAGAAACAATAGCTATAGCACCAACACTAGCATAAACTTTTAACATAGAAACACCATCTTGATCACAGCTCGACGCAAGCCATCATCCTATAAGAGAGATGTCTATTGCCATAAAAATAGCGAACGACACCTTTAGCCAACCTATTTGTTCTTTTATCTTTTCACTTTTGCTCATAGTTTCAATTATACCAAAAAAACTAGATTTGTGTATTAGATTTAAGACAAAAACTCAGGATCCATATCTATCTCGCACTTTGTTCCTACTATAGATTTTACTGCTTTGTGTAGTTCATTAGCTGAGTGGGAGCGGAGGAGTATGTGGTATCTGTAGCGGTTTTGAAGCCTTTTTATTCCAGACTCACCACTTCCTACTATCTCTACTTTTTCTCTTTGTAAAACACTCAAAGCTCTATCCATAAGCTCTCTTGCTTTTATATCACTTCTATCTTCAAACCTCAGTACACACAGTCTTGTATATGGTGGGTATAGCTCTTTTCTAAAGCTTTTTTCACTCTCTAAAAAGCTATCATAGCTCTGTATGTATGGTTTTATAAACTCTTCATTAGCACTCTGTATGATAACATCTCCATCATAGCGTCTGCCACTTCTACCTGCTACTTGAACTAGTAGTGATATGGCTCTCTCTCTTGAGTTGTACTCATATCCAGCTAGTAGATAGTCTATGCCTAGGACTATAGCAAGTGAGACATTGTGATAGTCGTGTCCTTTTGAGAGCATCTGAGTACCTACTAGTATATCTATCTCTTTTTGGTTAAATGCCTTGATGGTTTTTTTTAGTTTTGCCTCTGTGGTTAGCTCATCTCTATCAAACTTAGCTATTCTAGCATCTTTGAAGTGCTCTTCTAGCTGCTCTTTGATATTACTTGTTCCTGCCCTTAGAGTTTTCATAGACTCCTCACCACAGCTTGGACAGATAGATATAACTCTAGAAGTATAGCTACAGTAGTGGCACTCAAGAAGGTTTCTTTTTGTATGAAGTGTCATAGATACATCACAATAAGGACACTTAAGACTCTCTTTACACTCCATACAGGTTGTATACTTGAAGTCCCCTCGTGTTGGGTTAAAAACTAGCACTTGCTCACCTAATTTAAGTCGCTTCTCTATCTCTTCTAGCAAAAAGGGAGTAAGCCCCTCACCACTATCAAAAAACACCCTCTTCTTACTATCAAAGTACCTTCCTTCAAGCCTAAAGTGTGGATATCTCACATAGCTCTTAACACTTGGAGTGGCACTTCCTAGAATGACTTTTGCACCTACTTTTGAGGCGTAGTAGATGGCTATATCTTTAGCATTTATGCGTGGCTTACTCTGTGACTTGAAGCTACTTTCATGCTCCTCATCTATGATGATAAGCCCTAGGTTTTTTAGTGGTAGAAAAAGAGATGACCTAGCCCCTGCTACTATCTTTATCTTATCTTCTTTTATGCCTTCTAGTATCTTTTCTTTTCTTTTTTTAGTGACTTTTGAGTGCCATATAGCTACAAGTTCACCGAAGTTTGCCTTTAGTCTATCCTCCATTTGAGGTGTTAGACTGATTTCTGGCATTAGCAAGATAGCTGTTTTACCTTGACTTAAAACTCTTGATATTTTGTGGAAGTAGACTTCGCTCTTCCCACTCCCTGTATCTCCAAAAAGAAGAGAGACACTATGAGATGAGATAAACTCCAAAGCCTCTTTTTGCTCACCACTAAGCTTAGCAACTAGTTCTATATCTATTGGCTCTGGACTTTTAGCATCTTTAGAAGCTGGATAAAAAAGCCTCAACGCCTCCCCTAAAGCACAAAAGTAGTAGCTAGATATGAACCTTGCAACCTCAAAACCCTCACTATCTACAAAAAATGAGCTAGCAGATGCCTCAAGTGTTTTGAACTCAGGCTCACTCACCTCCTCTACAACTGCCCCCTTTAGACTTCTACCTCTTAGCCTCACATCTACTATCTGCCCCTGCCAAAGCGGTATCTCTGAGTGATATGTCAAAGGTGCAAGATTTTTGCCGATTAAAGAAATGAGATAAAATTTCATAAAAACCTTTAAACTCTATAATGTTTTTCGATATAATACCTAAATTCTGTTTGAAACTTAAAAGGGAGAAAAAATGAAAAAAAGCGCTTTTACGATGATAGAGCTTATATTTGTTATCGTTATACTAGGAATACTTGCAGCAGTAGCAGTCCCAAGACTAGCAGGCGTGCAGGATGATGCATTAGTAGCAACTGAAGAGTCAGGAGTAGGTGCGATTAGAAGTGGTATCCAAGCAGTAAGTGGCAAAATACTCATAAATCCTGGTCAAGATGTAAATATCACAGCATATAGTTCGGATGGAACGAAATACTATATAGAGTATGAGGCAGATTCAACAGATGTTGGAGGAATCACAAATAATAAACCTATAGGATTAAGTGCTGGAGATGGTGAAATAACTGAAGATGCTGGTCTTAGTTCTGAAATTGCTTCAGAAAATGATGAGGACAAAACTTTTGCAGCTGTTCTTGAAGCAGGTAGCGATAGAGGCTCATGGAAAGCAAAAGCTTCAGACACAACAAACACACAATTTGTTGGAAAAGCATCTAGCAGTTTGCCCGACGATAGTGAGGCTAAGCTAAACCAAGCTGGAAGCTGGATATATAGGCCTAGCTCTGGAAGTGTCACTTGGGATTCTACGGAAACCTACGAATAAAATTCCGCACCTCAGTGCGGAATCCCCTCAACACCCCTTTAAGTCCTTATCAAAACTTAGCTTATTATAGTTTTGAAATTTACATTTTGCACAGATTAACGCATCTACAAAGTCAATATTTCTGTTTTCAACTATATTTAGTGTCTCAAATAGAACTGCTTTGTTTTTGTTTACCACACCTTCAAAAGAGAGAATAGTCTTCAAATCAGAGATTACATCAGCTTTAGGAAGTCTATAAAACTTCGTTAGTACAAAAAATGCTTCCATCAAAACCTCGCCTAAAATCTCAACCTCCATAGAGCCCATCTCAATCTGTTCAAAATATAGTGTACTTTTTTCTAAATAGTTCGCATCATCCCCTACTAAAAATCGGATAATAACATTTGTATCAAGAAGGTAAACCATATTTCTCTTTCATAGCCTCCATCATCGAAAACTCTTTGATTTTCTCAAATCCTATGTCGCTTTTTTGAACTCTATTTTTATATTTTCCTGCTAGCTTTTTAACAACAGATTGCTCTTTGATAGGATAAACCATAGCTAGAGCTTTCTTTTTTCGTTTATCAACAATCTGTATAGCTTCAGTCATATTTGTAAAAATAGAAGTGTTTTTTTGGATATCTCCTATGCCTACACTCTGCATATAGACTCCTTTGAGGTTAGATTTATATAAACTAAGATTAATTATATATAAACTAGTTTATTTTGTCAATAACTAATCCCTACTCTGTAAGATATTACTATTTGCTTTTTCTCCCTCCTAGATAGTCTTCAATATTTTTTGGGTTTTGCCTCAAATCTAAAACTTTATATTCATCTACTCTTTAAATCTTCAAGTGATATATACTTTGCCTCACCACTTTTTATCTTCTCTACTCTATCTTGCAAAACTTCTTTATGCCATAATGGTGACTCTATGCTCTCACTCTCTTTATCTAAACTCTCCCAGATATCATTCATCAAGATTATTTTTTCTTTTGTATCTAGCTTTTTTATCTCATCTATACTCATGATACACTCCTATATCTCTAATCCCTACTCTGCAAGATATTTTTCTTTATCGTCTCAAATCTTGAGTTTATCGTCCCATCTATATTTCCACTATCACTTACTACTACTACACCACCTTTTGTGATAGCCTTGTCTGCTTTGAAAGTTACCCTTTCATCATCTATCATATCTTCACTTACTGCTTTGAAGTCCGTTGGATTTAGCTTGAGGACTATTTTTGTGGCGTCTTTTAGATTTGTGATGAGGGCTTTTGCTAGTGAGGTGGCTATTTTTTCACTACCTTTTGAAAGCTCACTTGATACTACCTCTTTGGCTATATCTACGGCTACTGAGGCTAGCTCTTTTTCTATACGCTCTAGGGCTGTTTTGAACTCTTCTGAGCCTCTTTTTATCTCATCTATACTTTCGATGTAACTCTCTTTTAGCTCATTTATCTCTTTTTCACTCTTCTCTTTATACTCATGCACACCCTTTTGATAACCTACCTCTTCGCTCTGCTTTTGAGTATCTGCTATTCTTCTCTCAAAGTCTTGTTGCTGCTTGACGAACTGTTGCTGCATTGTCTGAAGAGCACTATTTAGTAAATCCATTTTTGAGAGCATCTCATCTATTGACTCTTTATCTACACCACTAGCTAGCTTCATCTGGGTTGTTAGATTAGGTGTGGCTTTTGGGCTAGCTTCTGCATCTTCTGCTGAGACATTACTGTCAGTTGCAGGAGGTTCTTTGTTTGAGCTCTCTTCTGTAGGCTCATTTAGAGTGCTCTTTTCTTCAAAGTTATCTAAGAAGCTATCCTCTCGTCCACTATATCTAGACTCCTCTTCAGGGGTCTCATCACCTATTTTGCGGAAGCTATATCGTGTGACATTGTGGTTTGACTGCATCTTTTTTGAGATTACATTGTCTTCAAAGCCCATTACTCGACCATATCCTCTTGTTCACCTATCTGTATTACGCCTTGTTCTGCTAAAGACTGCACTGCCTCAACTATTCGTCTTTGAGAGGACTCTACATCCTTAACTCTCACAGCACCCAAGAACTGCATCTCCTCAGCAAACTGCTCTCCAGCCCTCTGAGACATATTACTCATAAACTTCTGTTTTAGATCTTCACTAGCAGCCTTAAGCCCCATGGTCAAATCTTTTTTATCTACAACTTTTAGTATCTCTCTTATAGCGTTATTATCAAGCTTATCTATATCTTCGAAGGTAAACATCATCTCTTTAATTGAGCTTGCTAGTTGCTCATCTAGTTGCTCTATATAGGCAAGTGTAGCTTTTGCTGCTTTTTGTCCTAGTCGGTTAAATATCTCAGCTACCGCCCTTGGACCTCCTACCTCAACCTTGTAGCTTGTAAGTGATTCAAGTCTGTTCTCAAGCACTGTTGAAACTCTTTTGACAACTGCTGGGGATATATCACCTAGATTTGCCATTCTTATAGCTATATCAGCCCTCAGGTCATCACTAAAAAACCCAAGAGTTTCAGCCGCACTTGTTGGCTCCATGTGAGCTAGTATCAAAGCAATGGTTTGAGGGTGCTCATTGACAATAAAGTCTGAGAGCTGTTGAGGGCGGACTTTTGAGAGATATGAGAAGTTTTGCGCACTCTGCATAGACTTTGCTAGCTTATCCATCACTCGTCTTGCTTCCTCTGGACCTAGAGCTTTTGTTAGTATCTCTCTAGCATAGTCCATACCGCCAGTGCTTATGTATTGGTTTGACTGAAATATCGCATAGAACTCTTCTAATACTGCTACTGCTATTGCTTTGTCAACCCCGTTTGACTGCGCTATGTACTTTGATATCTCTGTAATAGCTTCAACATCCATATGTGCAAATATCTCACCAGTTATATCCTCACCAAGCTGTATGAGAAGTATAGCTATTCTCTCCGCCATTGAGAGTTCATCATATATCGCTTGCTGTCTTGGGGTTAGATTCACATCTGCTCTTTTGTGGCTTTTTCATAGGAAGTAGGAATACTATCACTTAGTTCATCTCGCACAAGTGCAGTAAATAGAGAGGCTATCTCCTCTGGCTTTTCTGAGACTATGTTTTTCATCTTTTCTAACAAGACTTCATATTTCACCTCATCTTCTGATACATCACCTCTAAGTCCTAGCTGATCCTCGACTTTTTTACGCATCTCATTAAACTTATTTAGCGAATCCTCTTCATCATCCTCTTCGGCTTTTAGAAGACTCTCTATATCCTCTTCTTCATCTATAGGAATCTGTGTCATTCGTTCTGCAAAAGGAACTATCACTTTTTTGTAGAAAATAAAGAGTATGATACCTACTAGCAGGATTTTTAGGATTGGTGAGAGTGGACCGGCATATTGCTCAAACTGCGCCATAAACCCCTCTATTGGTGTCTGCGTAGCATAGAGGTCTGCTTGGTCAAACCTAAAGTTTGTAACAGTGACTTGATCTCCTCTATCAGGACTAAAGCCAATAGTCTGCTGAACAATAGCATCTATCTTCTCAAGCTCCTCTGCTGGTAGTGGTGTATAGACTATCTCATCACCGTTTTTAGCATACTGTCCATCTACTACAACTGCAGCACTAATTCGCTGTAGCTTTGCAAACTCTCCTTTTATCTTTGAGATAGTCTTACTTATCTCATAGTTTGTAGTGGTTTCTGCTTTGTCATACTTCTCTTTTAGGTTGTTCTCATCAAGCCCTTCTACTGGACCTATATTACTAACGGCTCCCGGAACTCCGCCTATCTCTTTTGGCTTATATCCCTCCCTGCTCTCCTCCATAGTCTGCTCACTTCTGACTACATTATCAGGGTCAAATAGCTCTTGCTGTGACTCTTTTTGGTCAAAGTCTAGCTCCATGGTCACTTTTGCGACTACTTTATCATTCCCACCAATGAATGGCGCTAGAATGTTTACTATCTTATCTTCATAGATTTTTTCAAGGTTCTGTTTGTATCTAAGCTGTGTTTGAGCCATCTGCTTTGAGTCTGCTAACTCATTATTCTCACCTAAGGGCTGACCATTTTGGTCTATGAGTTTGACATTTTCTATTTTTAGCTTCGGGATAGAGGCTGCAACTAGGTTTTTTATCCCAAAAACTTGCTCAGAGCTTAGTATCATACTAGGTGCTAAAGTAACTACAATAGAAGCAGTAGGTGGAATATCTTCTGAGACAAAGACACTCTCTTTTGGTAGAGCGATGTTTACTTGTGCACTCTCTACTGGTCTTAATGTCTGAATAGTTCTTGCTAACTCTCCTTCAAGTGCTCTTAGATATTTCACCCTCTGCTCAAAATCAGTCGCCCCAAAGTCTGACTGGTCAAAAATCTCAAACCCTACATTTGAGCTTTTTGGGATACCTTGTGAGGCCATTTGGATTCTTTGGGAATAGACTTGATCTTCTGGAACTAGGATGGTTGTTTCATTTGGAAGTTTGTATGGGATTTCTTCCTCTTTTAGTTGAGTAACTATGAGTGCTGAGTCTTTTGGGTCTAGATTGTCAAAAAGCACTTTATACCCAGCATATTGATCTGAAGCCTTACCATTATAGACAACAAGAAAAACAATAAAAGCTATAACTGAAACAATAGCACCAAGTACGACAAGCTTCTGCTTAAGAGTTAGTCTCTCATATAGTGCTTGTAGTTGGGCTAGTAGTACTCTTAAATCCATCTCTTCCTCAATCCTCCAAGCTTATTATCTGCTCAAGTCGTTGTAGAAACCTCTCATTATTCTTAGGTCGGTCTATTGTAACTCTTATACCATTTATACCATAGCTAGCCAGATTTCTAACTATAATACCCTCTTTTAGTAGAATATCAGATATTTGTGTACTATCCTCTTTACTAAAAAGTATTGTAATAAAATTTGTATAGCTTTGTATATATTTTAGTCCTATTTTTGTTAAAAACTTCTCAAATTTAGTCATCTGGCTAAAGTTTTCTTTGATAGAGGTCTCTATGAACTCATATTCATCTAGGGCTACAATAGCAGCTGCAAGAGAGATATTGGTAATATTAAAAGGTGGTCTTAGCTTCATCAAAGCCTCTATAATATTCTCTCTAGCTATACCATACCCTACTCTTAAACCCCCTAATCCATAGGCTTTAGAGAAGGTTCCTAGATAGAGTATGTTTGGGTATTTCTCTATAAAGTATTTTGGGTCTATCTTCTTTTTAGCGTCTTTTGTAGATGCATACTCTTGGTATGCACCATCTAGAACTACTAGAGTGTGTGGGTCTGTTATCTTGATGAACTCCTCAACCTCAGAAGCATCTAGAGAGTCTCCAAGAGGGTTATTTGGAAGGCAGAGGAATACTATCTCTGGTTGCTCTTTTTTATAAAGCTCCTTAAACTCCTCTATGTTATGCTCTTTTGAAGGAGTTTTGATAACTCTTGCTCCAACATGTCTTGCGTATATCTCATACATAGCAAATGTAACACCTGCTGTTAGGATTTTTGAGTCTTTATGGCACTTAGACTTGATAGCAAAGTCTATGATCTGGTCACTTCCTGCTCCTATTATGATGTTTTTTTCACTTACACTAAACTTTTTTGATAGCTTATCTTTTAGCTCAAACATAGAGTCATCTGGATATCTATATGAGTGTGTAGCCCTATCTACTATCGTGTCTATTACCCTTTTTGGAGTGCCATAGGGGTTTTCGTTTGATGCCATTTTGATGATGTTTTCAGGATGTACACCAAACTCTCTTACCACTAATTCTATGGGCTTTCCGGCTTCATATACCTTTATGTTATCTAGCTCTTTTTTAAATCTCATCTGATTCCCTAAATATAAATCTACAATTATTTGTATTATATAATAGCCTAACTTTTATAGTGATAACCGAACATATTCATATATCACCTAGAAGCACTACAGATAGAATAGATAGAACCACCCCCATACTGCCATAGGACCAATAATAGCTGCTATTAGCCCTATTTTGAAAAAGTCTTTTGATTCAGCCTTCTCAAGTGAGTAGATGATAGCATTTGGAGGAGTAGAAACTGGAAGCATCATAGCAAAGGACGCACTAAGGGCAACAGAGACTACCGCCACTTGAACAAATGTCTCTCCACTACTTAGTGCAAGAGCTGCTATTATTGGTAGCATGATATTTGAGGCTGCTGTATTACTCATAAAGTTAGATACAACCACAACTCCATAACAAAATGTAAGTGAGAGTATAAACAAGGAAGCATTCTCTGGTGCTATTGCATCTGCTAACCACTCTGCAAGTCCAGTCGTAGATATAGCAAGTCCTAGTGAGAGCCCACCAACAATGAGTATAATCACATCCCATCTAAGCTCTCTAATGTCCTCAACATCCGTAATACCAAAAATAGTAAAAACAATCACAGGCAAAAAAGAGACAACAGTTGTCGGTATATGATGAAGAGGTGAGCTAAGCCATAAAGATATAGTCAAGAAAAAAGTGATTATCACCACAAATCTATCTAGTCCAAACCTACCATCTCCGCTACTTTCACTTCTCATATTTTTTATATGTTCCAAATCAACCTCTTCTTGATTAGAAGGATAGAGCTTAATAAGTATATATCTAAAAACAAAAACCATCAAAAAAGCCGGAGGTAGAGCTAAAAACATCCACTCTAAAAAGTTTGGTGCATCACTACCTAGTATCCCTACGGCTATAGCATTTGGCGGAGTACCTATGATAGTACCCATACCACCAATATTTGCAGCAACTGCCACTCCTAGAAGTGCAGCTTTTGCAAAAGGGTTTCCGTTTTTTAAGCTAGCGATAATAGGAAGTAAAACAGTTATCATCATAGCTGCAGTTGCTGTATTTGAGACGAACATAGATAGTATGAAAGTCACTCCCATAAGGGCTGTTAAGACATTTTTGGGTTTACTCCCTGCAAGAAGCAAGACCCTTTTAGCAAGCCACAAATCAAGCCCAGTCTTTGAAGCAGCACTAGCCATCACAAACCCAGCAAAAAAGAGAAAAACCAAAGGCGAAGCCCAAGGCTGAAGATACAGAGCCCACTCTTTGTTAGTCTCAAAGTCAAGCTCCTTAAACCCAATAAGCATAATCTCCAGCCCAATAAGCAACAAAGAGACTGCAAAAGCAGGTATTGCCTCACTTATCCAAAGACCAGCACTAAATATAAGGATAAAAAACGCAGCCCTAGCATCCTCACTAAGCCCTGAAAAAGGTATCAAGTAAGCAACAACAAATGCTAAAGCAAATGAACCTAAAAACTTTATTATGGAGTGGGGGACTGAGTGTTTGAAGTTTAGATTGACTAGTTTTGATATATATCTTCTACTGTCTAACATACGCCTCTATTTTAATGAATATTTGCTAGATAGCTCTCTATAGCATGGGTGGATTCTTTTCTCTTCACCTTTGCCTCTGTAGCTATAGTCAGAATGCTTTTTCCTAGCCTAAAAAAAGCGTTTTTGTATAGGGCTAAAAAAGCTTGCTTAAACTCTTTTTCTTTACTAAAGTCTATCTCGAATGATACTATATCAGCACTTTGGCTTACTACTTTTGTAATAAATGGTCGCTTCAGCGGACTCATAGCGCCTATCTGACCTAGTGTATCTCCTCTTTTTAGTATAGAGAGAGCAGGAGACTTGATATCAACACCACTTGGAGTATGAATCACCCTATCTTCTGCATATATTCCAACCTCACCACTGAGTATGACTACCACTCTCCCAGTACTCTCCCATCCGTGGCTAAACACCCTCTCACCACAAGATAGAATATGTCTATCAAACTTATAGATAATATGGAAGAGATCAAGATAAGGCACACCTCTAAAAAAATCAACCTCTTCAGAAACAGCTATAACATCATCTATGAGCTTCTCATACTCTTTCTCACTCACTCAGCAGGTCCTGTCTGCTCAGTCTTTCCTGCTAGTGGACTTACCTTATCTCCGTTTTGCCCTTCATTGATGTTGATGTTGATATTTGTAACATTTATACCACCAAAACCACCATTTTGAAAAGTCACATCTGTGTCTACAAAGTTATCTCCATTTGCATTTGGCACTTGGTTACTAGGTAGATCCATCTCCTCTAAATGCTCCATATATGTACTCATAGCAATAGATTTCATAGTATCAATCTCTTTTTGTTCAATCATACCACTACCAAACTGACCAGCTTCTGCACTGCTCATGTGCTCTAGTGCCTGTGCATTTGGCTTTATCTCATTGTCATTTATCTCACTAAAGTCCTCAACTACTGGAGGTGTCGGACTCTGCTCTGAGATGCTCACACTATCACTCTTTGTTGCACTCATATTTGTATCTGTCTGTGCTATTTCAGCTACTTCTTTACTACCCTTAATCTCACTACTTACACTATTTCTCATAGCTGGCACTATGGATTCTTGAGCATTTAGACTACTTATATTCATAGCTCACCCTTGTTTTTTAGTTATTCTAGCCAAAATCGGCAGGATTGGCAAATGCTAAAACTAATTACTTTCCACCTCTTACACAACGAGTATATGTAACAGCTGAACCAGTCCCATCTTTTAGAGTATAACTAATAAATCCCTGATAGTCTTGATACCATGCCCGTGAACTATCGCCTGCATAAGTGGTAGATGTCCAGTATTCTTCTTCAGGGTCTTGATTAAACACACTAGGCATATATCCTTTTTCTGTAGCTAACTGTCGCAGCTCATTCCTATTGGGCAGTCTCCAGTCAGTATAGCCTCCAAGTGTCAAGTCACCACAATGTGTGATAGCCTGAGACCATGTTAAGCTACTTGTATCAGATATAGTAGTGTCATCTTGCCACATAAGACCACTACTTGTATCTAGCACAATTTGCTTATTATCATCTCTTATAAAATCTGATGTTGTGTTTACACTATTTTTCACACATATAGAGTAGTAGCTTTCAGTAGTCGGTTGACTATCAGTACTAGCATCAGAAAACTTTGCTATCCAGTAGTGAGAACTTAGAAATTGTGCACTTGAGCTCCAGTATTTAGCATTTGATATATTATTGAACTCTGGAAATATAGCTGGTGATGAATTGTTTAGATCTAATATAGTGGTCAGCTCCTTTATACTCGGAAGTCTCCAGCCTTCACCATCTAGAGAAAGACTTTCACAGCTTGTATTTGCGACATCCCAGCTGGTTGAGGTACTAGAACTATCTTGCCACTGAAGTCCTGTAGCTAAGTCATCTACTATTTCTAGGGTATTATCTCTGTTAAAATTCCTATCAATCCCATATCCATTATGAGCATACCATGCATCATCCTTGGAAGCATTGGCATCCCCACATATGGTGATATTGTTAATATCATCATAGCATTGAGTAGCGCCTGTTTTTAGTCTTGGAAGAATGTTTTCCTCACCTGTGGTGAAGCTTATCATATGGGTGCCATTTTGATCACCGCCAGTGCTACTTTTTATATTTTTTATAGTTAGGTTATATGTTGTATTGCTATCTAGGGCGTTATCTGTATTTGTAACATAAGGATAGCACCTTACACTATTTCCACTTTCTCCTATAGGCTTTATATCAACACAGCTTTTGTTATTGTCAAGATATATGTTTGAAGATGTAAGAGTATTTTCATTTAGAGGTGTGGAGAAGTTTATATCTAGCCAAGAGTATGGTCCTACATTTGTGGCTCCATCAGATGGATATGTAGATACTACAGTTGGGATTATCGGGTCTTGATTGTTGCTCCATAACTCACTCCATGCACCTTGTACTCTCTGCTCTAGCGTTTGAGAATCTATAGTTCCATTGTAGTCTTGTATGTAGCCAGCTATGCTTATGGCTTTATCTGTAAGTCCACTATCATCATCTGCTATGTAGTCTGAGTAGAGTTTGTTAGATGGTATTTCAAGAAGGTTGGCTACTTCTGTTTCTGCTTCAGCTTTTGGAGTTCCATCTTTTATCTTTTTTTGTACCATTGTTGTTATTGGGGTTATTGTTGTAACTCCAGCAGGGGCAGTCATTCGGAGTGTATTTGTAAAGTAAACTCCTCTTTGTTCATCATAAGAGACACCTGAGATGGTTTCTACTACTATTGGGTAGTTGTCTAGTTCTGCTTGAGTTACACTTAGTGTGTACTCACCACCACTTTTTGTGGTAGATGATGTCTCACCACTATCACAGAGTGTGTTGTAGTTTGTGTCTAAGCAGACTTTTGCGTCTTTTATATATCCATCTATTGCTTTTCCTGATATCATTACTCTAGGTATAGATGTGGATGTACCTGAGCTTGAAGAACTCTGAGTGCTAGAAGGAGTGCTTGTTACTGGATATGAGCTTGCATCCTTGCTTGAGGTAGCACTACCTCCTCCTCCGCCACCACCGCAAGCTGTACATAGAAGTGCTACTAATGGTGCTAGTAGCATATAGAGTATTTTTTGCTGTTTCATTTTTGTTCGACTCCCCTTTTGAATGATATTGTTGATGATTGTAATCATGGTTTATCTCCTGCCTTTGAAGACACCAGATGAGTCCCATGTGCCATCTTTTACATTGTAACCACCGCCAACAGCATTGGCTTCTGTTCCATAGATGCCACCCCTAAACTCACCTTGTGCGTTTTGAAACTTACCTGAAATTGCATTGCCGTTTATTATCCCTTTATCAAAATCAAAGGTTCTTGTACTGGTTCCATCATTTAGATTCATATATCCCTCTATAGGATTGTTTTGACCAAAGTTTAGTATCATCTCAAAGTTTGATGAAGGATCAAGCATACCGCTTGCACTATTGCTCTGATATGAGCCTATAATATCTCCAGTGTATGTGTATGAACGCTGATCTTGTATAAGGCTATCTATGTAGCTCTTGGTTGTTTGTACTTCACCAGCTATCCACATAGAATCTGGTAGCACAGCAAAACCATCAGTAGCTTCTTGTCCCCAGTATCCCCATGAAAAGTACTCATCAGCTCCAGTAGCTATCATAAAGCCTTCTGAGTCTTTTT
>CAZAFM010000024.1:0-25477 GCA_964484395.1 uncultured Campylobacterales bacterium
GATACTCAAGATAGTCTCTATCTACATCTCCATAAAACTTAGTAATAAACTCCTTTGCACTTTGAAACATATAGGGGTAGAAGCTTAGAAGTAGATTTCTAAAAGAGAGAAGAGAGAAGAGTTTTTTGGTAAGTGAGGAGTTTTGGTAGTAGTAGCCACTCTCTTGATAAAACCTATTGTTTATATCTTGAATAAGGCTATAGAAACTCCTATGCTTAGAGTGTGGATAAGCAGACTCTAGGCTTTCTAAAAACTTCTCAAACTCATAATATCTATCCACTCTTTTTGAGCCTTGAAGTACTACAAGGGCTTTATCAAGTGGTTTTGAGTTTATAGATATGTTGTGCTTTTTAAAGAACTCATAAGTAACAAGTCCTTCTTCAAATCCTGCAAATGTAGTAGCGCCTGTATTAAAGTAGGCTTTTTTATGCATAAAAGTAGAGCTACAGCCTCCTAGGTTTGAATCTTTTTCAAAAACCCTACAACTTCCTAATTTGTTTAGAAATAGAGCAGAAGCACTACCACCAATACCACTTCCAACTACTGAAAAATCAAGCATTAAAAGCCTTTTTTGTTTTATTGTAGTCTATAAATATATCATTTTGTACTATCTATTTGTCGGTTCATAAGGGTATAGCTTTTTAAGTATATGATACATATAATACTAAGAGAATTTAGGTTGAAGCCTATTATGAATTCTGCAAAAACTCCTATAGAAACTAAGAGTATAAAATCCAAAAAGGAGATTAGAGGGTGAAGATTATAGGTAGAATAGATAGAGTTGACCTGCCTTCATTAGACCTACTAGCCATAGAAGCCAAAATAGATACAGGTGCCCACTCATGCTCTTTACACTGTCACAACATAGAGCTTATGAATGAAGGTCAAAAAGTCAGATTTCTTCTCCTTGACCCAGCTCATAAAGAGTATAATGACAAAGAGTTCATACTTCCAGTGCAGAGAATAACAAAGGTCAAAAGCTCAAGTGGGCACTCTCAAAAGAGGGTTTTTATCAAAACAGAGATAGTTCTTTTTGGAGAGAAATATGAAGCTGAAATCTCTCTAGCAAATAGAAGAAAGATGAAATTTCCAATGCTTCTAGGAAGCAACTTTTTAAAAGGAAAATTCCTAGTAGATGTATCACAAAAAAACCTATCATATAAAGAGACAAAAAAGGAGATTTATAGGTGAATATCGCAATATTATCAAGAAATGAAAACCTATACTCAACAAGAAGGCTAAAAGAGGCAGTGGAAGCAAGAGGTTGGACACCTCAGATTATAGATTTTCTGCGTTGTAGCACCACAATAGAAAAAAACCGCCACATACTCCACTATCAAGGAAAAGAGCTTGAAGACATAAATGCTGTCATACCAAGAATTGGAGCTTCAAGAACTTTTTATGGCTCAGCCATAGTGCGTCACATGGAGATGATGGGGCTAGTAGTATTAAATAAATCTTTAGCACTAACGCGTTCAAGGGATAAACTAAGAAGCTTGCAGATACTCTCAAAGCATGGTGTAAATATGCCAAAAACAGTCTTTGCTTCAAACCTAGCAGATGTAGATGATGTAATAGCCATGGCAGGAGGTACTCCTATAGTTATCAAGATACTTGAAGGCACTCAGGGTGTAGGAGTTGTTTTGGCTGAAACAAAAAAAGCAGCAAAATCCGTTCTTGATGCCTTCTATGGAATGCAGGTAAATATCCTTGTCCAAGAGTATATAGGTGAAGCAAATGGTGAAGATGTTAGAGCATTTATTGTTGGAGGAGAGGTGGTTGGAGCTATGAAGCGAAGTGGAACTGAGGGAGACTTCCGATCTAACCTCCACAAAGGCGGAAGTGCAAGCAGTGTAAAGCTAAGCAGAGCCGAAAAATCCCTAGCTATTAATGCTGTTAAAGCTATGGGATTAGATATAGCAGGAGTTGATATGCTAAGATCCAACAGAGGACCTCTAGTTATGGAAGTAAACTCATCACCAGGTCTTGAAGGTATAGAGAGTGCTACGGGGATAGATATAGCTAGTAAGGTGATGGATTTTGTAGAAAAACTCCTCCAGCAAAAACAGAAAAAAGATAGAATAGGAGCTTAGTATCACCTATTATGAAGTAAAGAAAGAGTAGGAAGTAATGGGTGAACAAAATCTAGTAATATTTATTCTTGGCTGCTTCTTTTTACTAGGGCTTATAGCAGACCTTGCTGGGCGATATACTATTTTACCACGAGTTACTGTGTTGCTTCTAAGCGGTATTCTTATTGGTCCACATATTCTTGATTTACTACCACCTTTTTTTATTGATGATTGGTTTGAGATTATCACCAATATAGCCCTTGGAATGATAGGTTTTTTGCTTGGACAAAAATTCACATATAAGAATTTCAGAAATATTGGAAAGTCCTTAATAATAATATCTATTATGAAAGTGCTTATTACATTTTTTATTGTTTTTATAGGCTTGATGCTTATAGGGGTTAATAGTATAGTTGCCATGATAATAGCTTCTATTGCTTCTCCATCCGCACCTGCTGCTATTTATGATGTTATTGAGGAGATTAAGCCAAACAACAATTTTAGTAATAATATCTTAAGTATTGTTGCTATTGATGACCTATGGGGCTTACTTCTTTTTACTATCTGCATCTCACTTGCGGGTGTTTTTACGCCTGAGGGTCATTGGTATGAAAGCCTTGCAAATGGAGGAATAGAGATATTTGGAAGTATAGCATTTGGCATCTGTATTGGGTCTTTGGGCTCTTTTTTAACAGGGCGTGTAAGACCTGGTCAACCTACACAAGCAGAGGCACTTGGCATTGTTCTAATAGCTGTCTCTATTGCTAAGTTTTTTGACCTCTCTCCACTTCTTGCAACCATGGTTACTGGAGCAGTTGTAGCTAACCTAGCCACACATCACAAGAGACCCTTTATAGAGATAGAAAATCTTGAGTGGCCCTTTATTATTATGTTTTTTCTACTTGCGGGGGCTTCGCTACACCTTGAAAGCCTTATGGAAGTGGGCATTATAGGAGTGGTCTATATAGCTACAAGAAGTCTTGGAATCTATCTTGGCTGTTATGCAGGAGGAATATATGCACAAACAGATAATTACACCAAAAACAGACTAGGGCTAGCACTACTTCCGCAAGCAGGAGTGGCTATAGGTCTAGCACTTATGTCTGGTAACTATTTTCCTGAATACAAAAACACCATACTTCCTATTATTATCGGCTCTACTGTGGTTTTTGAGCTTATAGGACCTATTCTTACTAGAGTAGTTGTTGCCCGCTCTAAAGTGAAGTAAGAAGAGTTAGACAAAAAGTTATAGTAATCTTCTCTATGTATAGCTTGTTGTTGACATTGATAGGCTAACTTAGCTAATATAGCTTCAAGGAGTTATTATATGAGAGTTCTCTTGTGTTTGCTTATTTTTTCTTTTTTGGCTTATGCTAGTAGTTATACTCATCTAAAAATAGATGGTGCCATATCTCCTGCTAGTAGCGAGCATCTACATCTTGCCCTAGAAGAAGCAGAGGATAGTGGCTCTATGTTTGCTATCCTAGAGCTAAACACCCCCGGAGGACTAGTTACCTCAACTCGTGATATGGTACAGATGATAGTCAATAGTAACATACCAGTAGTTGTCTATGTTTCACCAAAAGGCTCTCATGCAGCAAGTGCTGGGACATATATCCTATATAGCGCACACATAGCTGCTATGGCTCCAGGCACTAATCTAGGCGCTGCTACGCCAGTATCTATAATGGGAGGCAACCCTCTATCTGAAGACAAAAACAGCGCTATGGAGAAAAAAGCCATAGGTGATGCAACTGCGTATATTAAAAGCCTAAGTGAGCTACGCCAAAGAAACACAGAGTGGGCTATAAAAGCCGTAACAGAAGGCGAAAGCATATCAGCAAAAGAGGCTTTAGATATTGGGGCTATAGATATGATTGCTACTGATTTAGATGAGCTACTTCAAAAGCTTGATGGATATGAGGTAGAAGTAGATGGTACAATGACTACATTAGAAACCAACAACATAACCATCAACACAGTAGAGCCTGATATAAAATCAGAGATACTAGCCATAATCACCAATCCCAATGTAGCATATATACTTATGCTTGTTGCTATATATGGGATATTTTTTGAACTTATGAATCCTGGGTCTATCCTACCTGGTGCTGCTGGGGTTATTAGTGGCGTACTTGCACTATATGCACTAAATATTTTACCATTTAACTATGCTGGTATCTTGCTTATGTTTATAGGGATAGCCTTTATGGTTGCAGAGGTTTTAGTAGCTGGGTTTGGGATACTAGGATTTGCAGGAGTTATTGCCTTTGTCACAGGGTCGCTTTTGCTATTTGATGCTCAAACACTAGGTCAAGATATATCTTTAGCACTTATCCTAGCTTTTGCTTTAGTCTCACTTGGGTTTTTTATCTATGTGATGCGCTTATACATAAGCACCAAAAAGCAAAAACCGCACTCAGGAGTAGAAGATATGATAGGCTCAGAAGCAAAAATCCTCCAAAAAAACAAGAATAGCTATCTTGTACTATCTCATGGAGAGAGATGGGAGGCAGTGTCTAAAGAGAGCTTTGAGGTAGGAGAGATAGCTACTATCAAAGAGCTAAATGGTCTAACTTTAACAATCAAACACAAGGAGTAAAATATGAGTATGACAGTTGTATACATCTTAGCAATCCTGCTAGGACTACTAGCAGTTTCGATAAAAATACTAAATGAGTATGAAAGAGGTGTGATTTTCTCTCTTGGTCGCTTCACTAGCGTAAAGGGTCCTGGACTGATTGTTGTAATTCCATATATTCAGAAGATGGTCAAGGTTGACTTGAGAACTATTGTACTTGATGTACCTTCTCAAGATGTTATCTCTCATGATAATGTCTCAGTCAATGTAAATGCGGTAGTTTACTATAGAGTGATTGACCCTGAAAAAGCTATCATACAAGTAGAAAACTATCGCTCAGCCACTTCACAACTATCTCAAACAACACTAAGATCAGTCCTAGGTGGGCATGAACTTGATGAGATGCTTGCTGAAAGAGAGAAGCTAAATGCAGATATACAAAAAATACTAGATCAGCAAACAGATGCTTGGGGTATCAAAATATCAAATGTTGAGATCAAGCATATTGACTTAGATGAGAGTATGATACGAGCAATTGCTAAACAAGCTGAGGCGGAAAGAGAGAGAAGGGCTAAGGTGATAAACTCCAAAGGGGAGCTTGAGGCAAGTGAGAACCTGCTAAATGCTGCTAATATGCTAGCAAAAAACCCTCAAGCACTTCAATTAAGATATCTCCAAACACTTAGTGATATATCAAATGATAAGACAAATACAATTGTCTTTCCATTCTCTTCTGACCTAAGTAAGCTTTTCACGCCAAAGAGTTAGACAAAAGAGAGTATCTCTTTTTCTATCTCTGCTTTATCAACTACGCTTTTTTGCACAGCCTCTTGTGCAAAAAGCTTAGAAACAGAGTCTTTTATATCCACTCCAAATTTCTCTTTTATAAACTCTAAAGCCTCCTTGTCACCCATATTCTTACCATATGTTTTAGCCAGAGTTGGGGCAAACTTTGTCCACTCTGCAGTTGAGCAGATGATGGCTCCTTTTTTTCCACTTCTATCTGCAAAATCAAGTGCAGTAGCAGTATGTGGGTCCAGTACATATCCATTTTTTAGTGAGTTTTTTATGCACTCTAAAGTATCTACATCATCACAACTTCCCGCATCAAAGTAGCTTTGAAGCACTTCTAGCTCACCTTTGGAGAGCATTGCAAACCCGCCTTCAAGAAGTTCATCAAAAAACCCTCTAGTTCTTTTACTACCAAAAAGATAGTGAAGGACTCTCTCTATATTTGAGGATTTTAGTATATCCATAGCGGGGGAGAGTGTTTTTTGGAGGTTTTTACCTCTTAAGTCATAACTTCCTGTTTTGATAAACTCACTTAGAACATCATTTGCATTTGTGACAATTGAGATTTTGCCTATTGGCACACCCATCTCTTTTGCATAAAAGCCCCCTAGTGCATTTCCAAAGTTTCCACTTGGTACAACTATATCTATCTCTCCTTTAGCATTTAAAAAGCCACCCTTTTTTGCTTGCAAGTATGCATATACATGATATACACACTGAAAGATTATCCTTCCAAAATTCACTGAGTTTGCAGCTGAGAGTGATATTTTGTGAGAGCTTAGGGTTTTTATAAACTCCTCTGAATTTAGAAGGTTTTTTAAAGCGTTTTGTGCATCATCAAAATCCCCTTTTATACCTACTACTTTTAGATTTTGGGCACTCTCAGTAACCATCTGAAGTCTTTGGACATCACTTGTTCCGCCCTCTGGGTAGATGCAGACTACTTGGATATTTTCTCTCTTAGCAAAGCTCTCAAGTGTAGCAGGACCAGTATCTCCACTAGTAGCTGTTAGGATAAGAAGCTTTTTATCAAGACTCTTTGCAAGGTGTGATAGTAGATATCCAAAGGGCTGAAGTGCTACATCTTTAAAGGCTCTTGTTGGTCCATGATATAGCTCTAAGAAGTAGTTATCACCAACCTTTTTAATAGGAAGTGGGTCATCTTTATCATCAAACCCATCATACAGAGCCACCGCCTCTTTTAGCACCTCATCATCTATATCAATATCAAACCCTCTCACCACTTCATAGGCTAGCTCTTTATAGCTTAGCTCCATAGCAGCCTCTAAAAACCCACTTTCAAGACTAGGAAGCTCTCTTGGTACATATAGTCCTCCAAAGCTTGCTGCTGGGTTCATTATTGCTTGAGAGAAGCTAACGCGTTTTGGTCTTATACCATTATTACCTCTTGTTTCTATAAATTCCATCAAATATCCTTTGTTTCTTCTTCTATCCAGTCTAAATACTCTCTACTTCCTTTAATAATTGGCATAGCTATTATCTCTGGAACATCATAGCTATGGTGCTCTTTTATCATGATTTCTACTTTATCATAGACTCTACTTGAAGTTTTGATAATCATCATAGCTTCACTCTCACTCTGCACCTCATTATCCCAGAAAAAGTGTGATGAGATACTATCTGATATATTTACACAAGCACATAGTTTTTTCTCTAATAGTAGTTTTGATAGATACTCTGCTTCACCTCTATTTTTAGCAGTACAAAAAACAACTAGTTGCATCAATTATCCTTTAGTATTTGTGTCCCTATACCCTCATCTGTAAAGAGCTCAAGCAGTATAGAATGCTCTATCCTACCATCTATGATATGTGCTTTTTGTACACCTGAACTTAGGGCTGAGAGGCAGGCCTCTACCTTCGGTATCATCCCACCTTCTATTACACCTTCATATATAAATCTCCCTACCTCTTCACGAGTAAGGGTTGGTAAGAGGTTTTTTTGACTATCCATCACGCCTGGAGTATCTGTAAGAAATATAACCCTCATAGCTCCTATAGCCCCAGCTATAGCACTAGCACAAGTATCTGCATTGATATTATAACCTGGATGGTTTGCACTTTCACCTATAGCGATTGGTGCTATGACTGGTATAAACCCATCTTTTACTAGATTTGTAATAACCTCACTTTTAATATCAGTGATTTCGCCCACATATCCTAGTTCTCCGTTTTTGTATGGTTTTGCTTTAAAAAAGCCAGCATCCTTCCCACATAGCCCTATTGCCTTTGCTCCATGATGGTTTAAAAAAGCTGTTAGCTCCTTGTTTATCTCACCTGCTAGAACCATTTCGACTATTTTTAGGCTTTTTTCATCTGTAAATCTTATACCATCTACAAACTTTGTAGTTATATCTAGTTGTGAGAGAAGCTCACTTATTCTTTTACCACCACCATGAATGATTATAGGCTTAATACCAACTAGATACATCAACAAAAGATCAATAGCAAACTGCTCTTTAAGAACTGGGTTTACCTGAGCAGCACCTCCATACTTAATGACAACTATCTGGTTACTAAACTCTTTTATGTAGGGAATAGACTCAAGAAGTGTCTTAACAACTGTAAGTTTTTTCTGCATTTTTTCTCCGTGTGTTTACTTATAGTATTATAAAAAAAAGGAGTTTAGAGAGAGTTAAGTAGCAAATCCATAACTAAGCATGTGTTATGTGTAGTTACTTAGTTTAAACTACATCCTAATTATGATATAGGGATAAAAAATCTATCTCTTTTTTTAAAGCAGACATATTTATCATAGCCAGCCTCAAGGGCAAGTCTCTCACACACATCTCTACCCTCTCCTATATGACAAGGGTCATGAGCATCTGAACTAAAGGTTATTGGTATATCAAATGAGTTAGCCTCTCTTAATATATCAAGACTAGGGTATTGCTCACTTACTGGCTTTCTAAGTCCAGAAGCGTTTATCTCTATTGTCATATTGGCTTTTTTTATCTTTTTTAGCGTGGCTTGGAGTGGAAGTCTTATATCTTTTTGGGGATAGAAGTTGAAGATTTTTACCAAATCCATATGCCCAACTATATCAAAATATCCAGTATCAGCCATCTCTCCAATTGCTCCTAGATACTCTTCCCAGATAGTATCTATATTTTTACTTTTGTAATCAAATATAGAATCAGGATGATCAACACCCCAGCCTTTTAAAAAGTGAACAGAGCCTATAAGATAGTCTATATCTCTATCTTTTAGGATTGACTCTTCCATGTGACCTTCAAAGTAGTCAACCTCATATGCAAGAAGAACCTCTATCTTACTATCAAACTTCTCTCTGGCACTAAAAATATCGTTTTTATACAGTGGTAGTTGCTCAAAACTCATTCTATGCTCTGGGTCAAAGCCCATAGGTGCATGACATGAAAATCCAAAGTGGGTAATTCCCTCATCAATAGCTTTTTGAACATACTCATCAACCTCACCTACTGCGTGGTTGCAGTATTTGGTGTGGTTATGCAGGTCTGCTACCATTATTTATTCATCTCATCCCAAACCATAGTGGCTTTTCCATCTTTTTCAGTAACTGCACACATACCCATCTGAGAGTACCCACCATCTACGAAGTGAACCTCACCTGTAACACCGCTTGAGAGATTACTTAGAAGATACATTGCACTATTTCCAACTTGATTTATTGTAACATTCTCTCTTAATGGTGCATTTGCCTCATTCCACTTGAGGATAAACCTAAAATCACCTATCCCACTAGCAGCCAATGTTTTTATAGGTCCTGCACTTATAGCATTTACTCTAATACCTCTTGGTCCTAGGTCACTTGCTAAATACCTCACACTTGACTCAAGTGCCGCTTTTGCTACACCCATTACATTGTAGTGAGGAACATACTTGATACTTCCTAGATAGGTTAGAGTTAGAATAGACCCGCCCTCATTCATTAGAGGTAGAACAGTTCTTGTTAGCTCTAGTAGGCTATAAACTGATACATTCATAGCGACATCAAATGCCTCTTTTGTAGTATCTACAAACTCTCCATCAAGTGCCTCTCTAGGAGCATACGCCACAGCATGTACGACAAAGTCAATCTTTCCTAAATCCTCTTTTAAAGACTCAGCAAGAACTTTAAAATCATCTGCTTCATTTACATCTAACTTATAAACCTTATCACTTCCAAACTCTTTTGCTATTGGCTCTACCCTCTTTTTTATCTGATCATTAACATATGTAAAAGCAAGTTCTGCTCCTTGGTCAAAGCAAGATTTAGCAATTCCGTATGCTATTGATTTGTTGTTTGCTACTCCAACTATTAAGCCTTTTTTACCTTTTAAAACCATCAATAGTTCTCCTAATAATTTTGCCTATTTTAACAAAATAAGGCTTTTAACTTGGCTAAATAGACGCTATAATAGCTCTAAAACTATCAACATCCCAACTAGCAGTCCCAATAAGTGCTCCATCAACTGAGTCTAGAGAGAGTATCTCTTTTGCATTTGCTGGCTTTACGCTTCCACCATATAGAAGTGGTGAGCTTATGTGCTTTTTTAGTTCACCATGGATGTTATCAATATCTTCTACTTTTGCACTAACACCAGTACCTATTGCCCATACTGGCTCATACGCCATCACTAGCTTGGGATACTCAAGGTCTATTCCTTCAAGCTGCTTTAGATTATACTCCATAACAGCCTCTCTTCCTTGTTTCATAACCTCAAGTGGCTCACCAATGCAGAAAAAAATCTCATAATTTTTTGACTTAAAAAAATCAAACTTCTCTTTTATAAGTTCACTTGACTCTTTTATTACATGTCGTCTCTCACTATGTCCTATGAGGATTGTTTTTATATCAAACTCATCTAGTTGCTCACTTCCTATCTCTCCAGTACATGAGCCACTCTCTATAGGATATGCATTTTGAGCACCTATAGTTATACCATTATAACTATAATTACCAAAGCTAGTAGCAGTTGGAAAAACATAGATAGAGTCTTTATTTTTTAGATTCAAAGCTGTGGGTGCTAATGCCTTTAGATACTCAGCAGTGCTGCTTCTTGTGTGGTTTGTCTTAAAATTCGCTGCAAAAATCATCAAAACTCCTTTATTTAGTTGTTGCTTCATTCTACAATAAAAAAATTACTATTTAGATTTATTTTGTTAAGCCTATTAATTCAGCAAAGAGAGGGCTATAAATATCTTTGTTACTTTTATACACATCCTTACCTTAGAAACATAAATAATTCTTATTTTTAATCTATCTCTGGATAAAATCTCCCAAATCAACTCTTTAGTTGAAAATCTATTAAAAAGGATGAAGTTATGAGAAGACTCTTCACATCACTTGTTATTGTTTTAGCTTCTGCACTTACTCTTAGTGCTAGTGGTTTTGGTGAATTTTACGAAAGGTTTGGGGATTTAGATGTCAATAAAGGCTACAGTCCTACAAATGGTGAGATAAAGGCAAAAACCAAAAAACTAGGATACTACGCTTCAGTAGATGAGGTAAGAGATGCATTAAATGGTGTTAAAAAAGATGGAAAACCTATAGTAATTGTTGATTCTAGAACAAAAGCGGAACAAGAAGGTCTATATCTAAAAGGTGCTATTCTAGCTAATCTTAGAGGGTGGAATAAAGCTTTTGAAAAGCCTAGTATGCACAGTAATAACCTAGGTGGAGTATATAGCTACTGTAGAACAGGGACTGACCAAGCAGATAATATTGTAAAGCTTCAGTGGCTTTTTCAAGGAAAAGCAAAAGTTTTTGGTATAAAAGATATGGTTGATGCGTGCCATCCTGCTGTAAGCAAAAGTGGAAATGTTCTTGATGCTAGCCTATGGGCTAAAAAGACCTATGTACAGAGTGATGGTAAAGGAGAGTACTATGAGGTAAACTGCCCTCAAGTAAAAGATGCTTGCACACCAATAGCAGTATATACTCAAGATGATATAGAGGTTACAGAAGACTTAGGGGATGAGCTACCAAAGTCAATAGTTATGAAAAACAAAAACCTTAATAAAGAGGTTACAGTCTATAAAGGTGCAGACAACCACTACTATAAGAAACACTGCTGGGGAAGCATAGCGGGAAAATAGATAAATAAATAACAAAGAAGCTTCATATAGGGGCTTCTTTAGTTATGAAACGCTCAGTTCCAAAAACAAATAAGTATAAAAATCTTGAGCGTTTCATTAGAGCGATTCCGCAGTGCAAAGCACGAGGACAGAAGCGAGGGCACTCTGCCTGTGAAGCAAAGCGGAACTTCAAGCTTTAGCGCAGAATGGAGTTCCTTTGTAGCTTGTTGGAAAGGAGATTTATAGGTCAATATAGAAATCAAAGACCTCTAGAATTGAGTATCTGAGACAAAAACTACTTAGAATCTTCTCTTCCCTTGCATGGATAGACTACTAGCATAGTTACCGCAAAAAGTATTAACACCATTCCCAAAACTTGAACTACATCAAGAGCTTCATTTAAGAAAAGAACCCCGAACAAAGATGCTGTAACTGGCTCAATCATAGCTACTATAGAGGCAATAGCTGGAAGAGTATAGTTAATCCCATTTACATACATAATAAATGACAACCCCCCACCAAATACACCTAAAGCTACAAAAATAGGTAGTGATTGTGAAACAAAAACCCTAGATACCTCATCCATTTGGACTAAAGATAGAAGAATAACTACAAGAGTGCTAAATGCTATTACCAAAATACCCTGCGTACTACCATAAGGGGATGCGTACTTAAAACCAAAAATAAAGAGTGCATAAAAAAGCGCTGATACAATTCCTGCAATAATAGCAAAAGGAGTTACACTACTACCTTCAACACTATACACTTGAGTTAAAAGAACTATACCTATCATAACCACTACAATTGCTAGTGATTTTAAAACTGTAACCTTCTCTAAACCAAGTGCAAAAGATGCAGCATATACAAAAACTGGTGCACAATACATAAGAGTAGCTGCTACTGCAATACTTCCTTCAGCAATGCTCATAAAATAAAAAATAAAATTTCCAGAAATTCCGACACCTGCTACAAATGACCAAAGCCACATCTCGCGTCTTTCAAAACCGTGCTTTTTGCGTCTAAAAAAAAGCCATATAGTAACAAATACTAATCCAATACCTCCCCTAAAAAGGGACACCAAAAAGGCACTCCATCCTTGTTGCATCAATATAGCACCAAGACCCCCTGCCAAACCCCAGAAAAAAGCTGCCAGAACAACAAATACTAATCCAAATCTAAGCAAATCAACCTCCTATTGGAGTTTGATTAAGGAATAAGGCTTTTTCCCTCTTTCTCAAAGTACTTTCCAAGCATATTATTCTCTACCAAACTTTCCTTAAATCTAAAATCAGCCCTCTTAGACTCTGGTATAAGCTCACATGATTTGCACACCTGAGTTGCTATAGAGCCATCATAGTCTATAACAAATAGATCTCCAAAAGTATCATAAGTGGTTATGACATAAAATTCACCACCATCTTTACTATACTTTGCAATCTCTATCTCCTCTACCTCATAACCCTTTAATTTTTCTACATTTTCTACTTTTCTCTTCATAAAGTCAATAAAAAAACGGCTAGCAAGTCCAGTCCATTCACAGTCAGCTCCAAGCTTCACATACTCTGCATGAAAACTCTCTTCATCTACCATAAAAGCTCTACTTACACACTGACCAGCCTCTGAGTCTCTATCTTGTGGTGGAAAGTTCAAAACAAACTCTAAATCCCCGCTTTTTGCAACTATCTTATCACTACTAACATCTATGGAGTTTGTAGTTGGCCATGCATGTAGTAGTGAGCCAAATAGTACTATGGCTATTAATACATTTTTCATCAGTCTACCTTTTTGTTGATTTATCTAATACTACCTTTTTGATTCTTTTTTTATACTAACAAACCCTCTACCTCATCCACAATCTCATCAATTGCCTCAGTTGCAGGCTTGTATAGACACTTCTCATATAGCCTCTCATCTATAATCTCACTTGGCTCTAGATTATTTAAAATAGCTCTTTTATTACCGCCTCTTATGAACATATCTGAGTTTATTACATTTCCACTAGTACCTATAACTACTAGCAACTCACAACTATCCATAAGAGCAAACCCTTGTGCATACGCAGGTGCAGGCTCGCCAAAAAACACTATATCAGGTCTAAGTCTTCCCTTGCAACCACCACAAAGCCTCTCAAGTGGTAGCTCTTCATATCCTATGTTTTCTATCTCTCCACAAGACATACATCGTATTTGAGGTAAAAAACCATGAAGATGCATCACATCCTTGCATCCTGCCCTCTCAAAAAGATCATCTACATTTTGTGTAATTACTGCTATATCTTTTGGATGGCGATTTTTTAGTTCTGCAATTTTGGTATGTGCAATATTTGGACTAACGCTTGCTAGTTGCATGCGTCTTTTATCATAGAACTTAATAGTCTCCTCATAGTTCCAATCCAAGCATCCAGCACTGCAAATATCCTCTATCTTGTAGCGCTCCCATAGTCCTCCACTATCTCTAAAAGTACTAAGCCCACTCTGCGCACTAAGACCTGCTCCACTAAAAATAACGACTTTTGGCATGATTGTTCCTTTTTTTTTAAACTATCGTGTATAATGTTTCAAACATAGAGTTTACCAAAAGGATGTTTATGCCTACTTCATCACGGCACTATAATTTCATAGTCTATTGGACTGCTATAGTAGCAGCTCTAGGTGGGCTTTTATTTGGGCTAGATCAGGGGTTTATAGCTAACTCACTTAGTACTATTGATAAAGTATATGACCTAGATGTAGCCCAGGGAGAGCACTACTCTGCAGTTTTAGCAGCAGGAGGTATTTTAGGGGCGCTAAGTTCTGGGGTTATTGCTAGATATTTAGGGCGAAAGAGAAGTCTTGTTATAGCTGGCTTTTTGTTTACTAGTATGACTATTATAAGTGCTTTGATTCCGCCTTTTGAGATTCTTTATATTTGTAGGTTTTTCTTAGGATATGCTGTTGGTTTAGCATCTTTTGTAGTTCCTCTATATCTATCTGAAACCGCTCCTTCAAAGATTCGTGGCTCTATGGGCACACTTTTTCAGTTTATGATAACTATTGGTATATTTTTAATATCTCTTACAAACTACATAATGGTAGAGTTTATCTCAGATGAAGTGAGTAGACTTCCTTTGATGTTTTTGGTTATTACTCTTTTTGCTAGCTTGATGTTTATAGGATCGCTTTTTCTACCTGAGAGTCCCAGATGGCTGATGCTAAAGGGCAAAAACGAACTAGCTCTTATAACTTTAAAAAAGATATACTCCAAAAAAGAGGATTTAGATAGAGCTATAAAAGAGATACAAGAGGCTATAGCAAACTCAAAAGGTGTTTTTGAAGGTATAAAAAAACCATACTTTATAAAAATCCTCCTAGTAGGGGTTGGCTTGCAGATGTTTCAACAACTAGTTGGAATAAATATGATGATATATTATGCTCCTACTATCTTTGGATATGCAGAGATTCACGGCTTTTTTGCGATGATGACTGTTCCTGTTGTAAATGTTCTTTTTACTATACCCGCTATATTTTTAGTAGAGAAGTGGGGACGAAAAAAACTACTCTACTTTGGAGCTACAGTTATGCTAGTCTCACTTGTAAGTGCGGGTGTGGCTTTTTCTATGATAGGAGGAGTTAATCCTATGGATATAGGAGCTATACCAAAAGGGATACTTCTTATCTCCGCAGTTGTTTATATATTTGGTTTTGCCATATCATGGGGTCCTATGGCGTGGCTTGTCTGTGCTGAGATATTTCCACTTGAAGGAAGAGAGGTTGGTATGACTGTTACTACTATGGTAAACTGGACTTTTGCAGGACTTGTTATGGGAACTGCGCTTAGCTTTATGCAAGCTTTTGGAAATGCATCTATCTTTTTTGTATTTGCTGGGTTCTGCCTGCTCTCAATGCTGTTTTTATACTTTTTTGTCCCAGAGACAAAGGGTGTGACACTAGAGCAGATAGAGGCAAAGCTCAAAAAAGGCTACAAGTTACGAGATATAGGAGAGAGCTAGAGATAGAACATAAACTTCGCCAAAACCACAATAAAAACCACTGAGACAAACATAAAAAGGTGGAGCTTATCATGAACTATCTCTGCTGTTCCTCTTTTTTTAAGACTTCTGTGTATATAGGGCATCATATAAAAAAGCAAACCTACTATGAGTGCTAGAACTATTTTGACTCCAAACATCAGAGCAAAAGCTGAATCAAACTCAAAAAGAGCTTTAGCATAAGGATGAAACATAGCAAACCCACTTAGAAGCAGAAGTGTAACAACTACAAGTAAGATAGGTCTTGTGTGTTTTGATATGAGTGTTTCGCTTTTTTCTATACACTCTTCCCCTATATCTTCTCTACTCTTAGATCTAAAAGCCCTACTAATAATAAAAGTCCAGAAAAATAGTGCACCTATAAAAACAGTTGCACAAAAAAGATGAATAGTAAGTATAAATGGATATGCAGACTCCATGATGCCCCCTTTTAATTAAATTGTAACATTGTACAATATGATAAAAGCTTAAAATTAGGGGTATCGGTTTGAACATAGGAGATCATAATCTAAACAGAGATGGTGTTTTTATAATAGCTGAGCTAAGTGCAAATCACAATGGAAGCTTACAAAACGCACTTGATACTATAAATGCAGCTAAAGAGATTGGAGCAGACGCTATTAAGCTTCAAACATACACAGCAGAAACTATGACTATTGACTGTGGTAGAGAGGATTTTATCATAAAAGGAGGCACTCCTTGGGATAACAGAAAGCTATATGACCTATACAAGGAGGCTTATACTCCTTGGGAGTGGCATGAAGAGCTTTTTGCTCATGCTAGAAGTATTGGAATAGATATATTTTCAACTCCATTTGATAGAAGTGCGGTGGATTTCTTAGAGCAGCTCAACCCATCAGCTTACAAGATAGCCTCATTTGAGATAACTGACTATGAGCTTGTAAGATACACGGCAAGTAAGGGGAAGCCTATTATTATAAGCACAGGAGTTGCTAGTATAGATGAGATACAAGATGCTATAGATATATGCAGAAGTGAAGGGAATGAAAATATAGTCCTTTTGAAGTGCACTAGCTCCTATCCAGCACCACTTGAGGATGCAAACTTGCTAACTATTCCAAATCTAGCAGAGACTTTTGGAGTGATAAGTGGCTTTTCAGATCACACTCTTGGAACTACAGCTCCCATAGTTGCTACTACCCTTGGAGCAAAGGTTATAGAGAAGCACTTCATACTTGATAAGTCCATAGGTGGAGCTGATGCGGACTTTAGCTTAGATAAGAAAGAGTTTGCTGATATGATAAAGGCAGTTAGAGATACTGAAAAACTCCTAGGTAGAGTAGACTATAGCTTAACTTCCAAAAAGCAAAAATCAAGACAGTTTGCAAGAAGCCTATATGTGAGTGAGGATATAAAAAAGGGTGAGCTTTTTGGTGAGCAAAACATCCGCTCTATCCGTCCGGGATTTGGACTTCACCCAAAGCATCTAAAGGAGTTCCTAGGCAAAAAAGCAAGTAGGGATGTAAAAAAGGGAGATAGGCTCTCTTTTTCCATGATGGAGTATGAGCTTAATCCCTAAAAATAGTCTTGTTTCTGCCCTCTCCTTTGGCTTCAAAAAGAGCATCGTCTGCTTTTTTTAGAAGATCATCCACCTTTTTCATACTACTATCTTTTTTGGCTGAGCCTATACTTATAGTGACTTTCACATCGCCTTTGTTGCTTTTGAGTGTTTGCTCCTCAATGCAAATTCTTGCTTTGTCTATGTAGTTTAGAAAATCCTCATTAGTTGAGATAATAGCAAACTCTTCTCCACCCATACGCCCTATAATGTCATCTTCATTAGCTATCCCTTTTATCGCTCTTATTAGGTTTTTTAGCACATCATCACCTGCTGCATGTCCATAAGTATCATTTATGTTTTTAAACTTATCAATATCAATCATAGCTGCATATAAAGGGATGTCTTGGTTAAAAAGCTGGGTTGCTTCTTTAAAGAAGGCTCTTCTATTGAGGGTATTTGTCAAGCTATCATATGAGGCTAAGAAATTTAGACTTTTAACCAAATCCTGCATCTTAAGTTGTGTCTTAACCCTAGCTCTTAGCTCCCTTGGCTTAAAAGGCTTTGTCACATAGTCAATCCCTCCAACATCATAGGCCATCTCTATACTCTCTTCATCGCTTTTAGCCGTTATGAAGATAATAGGTATCTCAGCAGTAAGAGGATCTCTTTTAAGCTCTCTGCACACTTCATATCCATCCATTTTAGGCATCATAATGTCTAAAAGTGCTAAATCAATCACCTCCTCTTTGGCAATCTCTAGTGCATCCTCTCCACTGAGTGCTGGAATCACATCATAGTCTTTTAGTATTGCTAGAAGCATATCTATGTTTGACTCTGTATCATCAACTACTAGAATTGTTTTTTTACTACTCTCCATATCCTGCCTCTTCTATTAGTTTTTTTGCATCTCCAAATTTGTACTTTTTGATTAGTGCTTTTATCTCATCAAATCTTTTTTGATCTTCTGTGTTAAGCTTGTATTTTTCAAACTCACTAAGTATAGGCTCACAAAGCTGTGGTCTTCTCTTTTTTAGAGCCTCTCTTAGTTCACCAAAGAGCCTCTTTTTTGTTTCCAAATCAAGCTCTTCACCCCCACTACTAGCAACACTACTCTCCTCATAAAACTCACAACCCTTTATCTCATCTACCACTTTTGTAAGCTCTACTACAAACTCATCCATATCTTTTACATCTAGTGTTTCTTCAAACTTCTTACTTTTAGCGTGTAGCTCTTTTGCCCCTATGTTAGCACTTAGCCCCTTAACAGTATGAATAACCCTCTTAGCCTCTTGTGGATTAGTTTCAAGCATTGTTGGTATTTTATCTGGTATCGCCTGATAGCCATTGGCAAAATCTTTTAGTATCTTTTTGTACAACTCCATATCATTTACCATATGACCTAAGCCCATCTTAGTATCTATATGCTCAAACTCAGGTAGTTCACCTTTTTTTTGCTCATCACTCTGTGTTGTTGCTTCGCACTTTTTGGATATGTAGTGAAGTAGGGTAGAAAAAAGCTTCTCAACTTCAATAGGTTTGTTTAGGTGCTCATTCATTCCTGCTTCTTGGGTTTTCTTGACATCACTTGCCATGGCATTTGCTGTTAGGGCGATGATTGGGATATTTTTGTCTTCACTTCTTATGATTTTAGTAGCTTCATATCCATCCATAATTGGCATCTGTATGTCCATCAAGATTAGCTCATAGCTATTTGAGCGCCACTTTGTAATAGCCTCTTCACCATTTAGGGCTTCATCTATCTCCATTCCACTCTCTTTTAGCATACCACGGATTATCTCTTGATTCATGGCATTATCTTCAACTAGGAGGATTTTGCTACCTTTTAGAGTGGTTAGTTCTGTTTTTAGTGAGCTTGAGGTTGCACTCTCTTTGTACTCTTTTTTGATACCATCTCCAAAAACATCCATAATCACCTGATAGAGCAGTGAAGGGTTTATAGGCTTTTGTAAAAACACATCTATCCCTTGCTCTTTAGCACTGCTCACAATACTCTCTTGCCTATATGCTGAAACCATTATGATTGTAGGTGGTGCATCTTTATACTTCTTTTTGATGAGTTTAGCAGTCTCTACGCCATCCATGGATGGCATCTTCCAATCCATGAGGATGAGATCAAAGTTTTCACCTGAGAGCTTCTCCAACGCCTCTTCACCACTACTAGCTACGCTAACAGCTATATTGAAACCCTTAAGGTGGCGAGAGAGTATCATCTGCCATGAAGGTGTATCATCAACTATCAAAACCTTTTTGTCACTAAACTGCTTTATCTCTTTGTGTATATCCTCTTGCTCTTTTAGGTTTACTTCAAAAATAAATGAACTTCCCTTACCATACTCACTCTCAACCCATATCTTTCCGCCCATCATCTCTGTTAGTTGCTTTGATATAGCAAGACCTAGACCTGTTCCTCCATACTTTCTAGTAGTACTTGTATCAGCTTGAGAAAATGACTTAAATAGCCTATCTTTTTGCTCCTCTGTTAGTCCAATCCCTGTATCTCTTACTTCAAATCTATAGCGTTCATCTTCTAGTTTTTTGATATATATTCCAACTTCACCCTTTTTGGTAAACTTGATAGCATTATTTGCTAGATTTGTAAGTATCTGTCCAAGACGCAGAGGATCACCATGAAGCTTTGTATTCATAGAGTGATCATAAGATACTATAAACTCCAAGCCTTTATCATAGGCCTTAAGCTCAACTAGAGTGGTTACATTTTCTATAACCTGATGCAAATCAAAGTCAATGTACTCTATCTCAAGTTTTCCAGCTTCTATTTTGGAGAAGTCAAGTATATCATTGATAATACCAAGTAGGGCGTTGGAGGAGTTTTCAACTTTTTTGACATAATCACTCTGAGTTGGGGTTAACTCAGTCTGCTTTAGCAAGTAAGTCATACCAATAATTGCATTCATCGGCGTTCTTATCTCATGACTCATATTGGCTAGGAAGCTTGATTTTTCAGCTGTGGCAGTCTCAGCACTCTCTTTTGCAAGTTTTAGCTCTTTATTTAGTGAGCTTAGTTTTCTATTCCAGTAGATGACTGCTAGTATCAAAAGAGCCACTCCAGCTAGTATCTTCCACAGTAAAGAGTAGTCTATCTCTTCTCGCACACTAAGAGAGATGTATTTGTTTGACGCATTTTCCATCTCTTGAGTTGTTAGTGTTTCTACTCCTTTATTTAGTATATCCCTTAGCATAGGTTCTGTTTTGATTACTCCTATTCTAAGCGCGTTTTTGTACGATGGTAGTTGTCCTGCTATTTTTAGATTGAAGTAGCCCTCTTTTTTTATAGTGTATGCGGCTATTGTGAGTGCTCTTAGGGTGAAGTCTGCCTCTTTATCAGATATAGCCTCAAAACACTCTTTTTCAGTAGGTAGGTAGCTTACTTCTACCCCTGGGAACTCTCTTTCAAACCTCTCACCAACAGATGAACCTTCTGGAAAGACTGCTTTTTGACCATTTAGTGTCTGAGGATCGGTGATAAAAGGGTGTTCTTCTCTAGTGATAAAGACATTATCATCATAAAATATAGGCTCTGTAAAAAGTAACCACTTGTCCCTCTTTGGAGTTTGGTTAGTAAAGCTTAGTATGTCACACTTGCCCTCTTTTGCCTCTTTTAGGCTTTCATTCCAATCTTTTGTTATGTGAAGCTCTATACTAGCACCAACCCTGCTTGCTACAAGCTCTATTAAGTCCGCCGCAATCCCCTCATGCTCACCATTTTCATTTATCTTCTCATAAGGTTCCCAATCTGGGTCTACGCACATTTTTATAGGTTCTTTTGTAGATAGATACTCCTTCTCTTCACTATTTAGCTTCACCTTTGTACTACTATCGCTACTTTTATCCCCTTGTATAAACCACCTATTTGAGAGTTCAAGAAGTTCATCGTCTGTTATGGTGTCTTTGGCTTTTTCTAGGATATCTCTTAGTATTTCATTCTCTTTTTTAACCGCTATGTGGAGATTTAGTGAAAATCTCTTATCTTTAACCTCAAAAGAGGGCACTACACTTCCTAGTCCTAACTTTTTTAACATGTAGTTACCCACTTGCAAGGAGTTTACCGCTCCATCAGCTTCTCCAAATGCTACTGCTTTTAGAGCTGAGGCTGTATCATCTCTTGTTACTAACTCTATTTCTGGGTAATGCTCTCTTAGTAGCGTCTCTTCGTAGAAGTCTTTTACCACAGCTAGTTTTTTACCTTTTATATCTTGCAGAGAGTTAAACTCTTCTATTCTACTCTCTTTTGTAAAAACCGCATCTATAACCTGAGTGTAAGGAGTAGTAAAGCTCATAAACTCCTCTCTTGCGGGAGTCTTAGCGATGTTGACCATAGCATCTAACTCTCCATCTTGTAGCATTGAAACAAACTCACTCCAAGTATGATTCCCTACAAACTCTACATTAAGTCCGGCTTTTTTAGCTACAAGTCTCATAAAGTCTATGGAGTAGCCCATAGGCTTACCTTCTAGTCGGTAGTTTGTTGGAGCAAAGTCATCTTCACTCTGGACTCTTAGTGTTGGGTTTTCTCTCAAATAGGCAAACTCTTCATCACTTAGACCCAAACTGTCTTTTATATTTTCATCAAAAATAAAATCTCTATAATTTTTTGGAGCATCTAAAGAGAACAAAGAAGCATAAGTATCCCCTACTCTTTTTATCTTCTCAACATCCAGACTTCCTATCTCAAAGAGTTTTGGCAAGATGAGCTCTTCACTCTCTTTTGCTTCAAAAAGTAGGGCTTCGCGACTTTTGTTTTGAGTGTTGTACTTTTCTAGTATGAGGTCAACCACCTCCTCTTGATTTTCTAGTGCATACTCCCATCCTCTATTTGTTGCATCTACAAATGCTCCTACAAGTGCTCTGTTTTTGGAAACAAACTCTTTTGAGCTAAAAAGAAGACCATTAGGAAACTCAACAGAGTAGTTACTAGGGTCTAACATATTGTACTGGACACCCTGCTTATTTAGTGTATAAACTTCATTGGTCAAAAAAGCAGAATAAGCATCTACTTTACCATCTATGAAGTCTTGAATATCAAATGTTGCAGGAACTATCTCTATATCCTCCATACTTAGGTCGAAGTTTTCTAGCATATTTATATATCCAGCATACTTAGCATCCATACTATGTACCATAAGTTTTTTGCCCTTAAGATCTAGAGGTGTTCTTATTTCAGGCTTTGTAACTATAACCAGCGGTGAGCGCTTGAAGTAGTTAGCCAAAACAACTATAGGTTTGCCCTCTAGCTGCTCTTTTATAAGTCCAGCACCCCATAACCCAAACTGAACCTTACCACTAAGCACATCCTCTATTGTATCTGTATCACTACTATATTCTAGTAGTTCAACCTCAAGCCCTATATCCTCATAATACCCCTGCTCAATAGCTGCATAAAACCCTGCAAATTCAAACTGATGCTTCCACTGAAGTTGAACAGTTACTTTCTCAAGAGCAAAGGCAAAGGTTGTGAAGAATAAAAGAATAGAGAGGATTTTGATGGATTTCATAGATATTCCTAATTTTTACAGATATATTATCATTTTAGCTCTTTTAAAATCATAATTTATCCAAAACTTAGGTACTGATAGTTATAGTAAATAAAAAGATTTGAAGGTCATAAATGTCTACAAATACAAAAAAACAGACTATTCTAGTAGTTGATGATACAGAACTAAATGTTGACATTTTGATGGGGATACTCAAAAAGTATGATGTTATACCAGCTTTAAGTGGAACTGAGGCGCTAGATGTGCTAGAAGATGAGAGTGTTGATCTTATACTTCTAGATGTAGTTATGCCTGATATGGATGGCTATGAGCTATGCCAAAAACTAAAAGAAAATCCCGATACGAAAAATATTCCTATAATCTTCATAACAGTCAAAACAACTGAAGAGGATATAAAAAAAGGTTTTAAATTGGGTGCGGTTGACTATGTAAGGAAGCCCTTTAACCCAGCTGAGCTTCTAGCTAGAGTAAATACCCACTTAGAGCTAAAGGAGTATCAAAACTCACTACAAGAAAAAGTAAATGAAGCACTAGAGAAAAGTCGACAAAACGAACAAATCCTTCATCAGCAATCAAAGCAAGCTGCAATTGGTGAACTCATTATGAATATCTCTCATCAGTGGAGACAGCCTATAACACAGCTAAAAGCCCTAACAGCCCTAAACATTATGAAACTAGAAGATGGTGAGGAGATGAGCAAAGAGGAGCTTCTAGATAGCTTTCACAAAATGGAAAAAACCATCACTTTTATGAAAAACACCGTAGACACATTTCAAGATTTCTATCAACCTAAAACCAAAAGAGATAGCTTCTATATACACAGAGCTATAGAGGACACTCAAGGTATAGTTGAAGGAACATTCAAGAACCACTGCGTGGAGCTAACAGTAGAGATAAAAGATGAAATTGAGACTTTTGCATCTAAAAACGAATATTCACAAGTACTTCTAAACATCCTGACAAATGCAAAAGATGCACTTGTCAAAAACCAAGTAGAACACCCAAAAGTTCACATAACAGTATCAGCAAAGGATGGCAAATCTGTAGTGGATATATGTGATAATGCAGGGGGAGTTCCTGATGAAGTAATGGCCAGAATGTTTGAGCCTTTTAATAGTGGTAAGGATAGCTCAGGACTAGGTCTTTATATGTCAAAAAACATCATGGACAAAAACGGAGGGTCTCTAGAAGTAACAAACACCGCAGAGGGTGCTTGCTTTAAAATAGTTCTTTAAAACTAAAAGGTGCCAGTTTTAAGATATTCCTGTAAGAGAGCTTACTTGCTCAGCAGCCGGATATGCACCATCACTATCATGAACTTCTAGTCCTGTAATAGGAGGGTTGAAGACACATATAAGTCTCATATCCTCTTTTCCACCTCTAAGTAGATGCTCATCATTTTCATTTAGTGCATACATAATACCATCATATATTTTGTAGACTTTTCCATCTTTTATAGTCTCTATCTCACCATCACCTGCTACACAATATACTGCCTCTAGGTGGTTTTTGTACCATATTTTGGTCTCTGTTCCTGCTTTTATTATGGTCTCATGAAAAGAGAAGCCCATCCCCTCTTTAGCTAGTATCATTCTTCTACTAACCCAGTTTCCGTTTTCTGCATGAACTTCTCTCTCTGTTCCTATTATATCGTTAACATCTGTTACTATCATTACTGAGTCTCCCCTGTGAGAAGTGATTTTTTCTGAACCAAAAGTGTCTCTATGGCTCTGTCTACTATAGCTAGTCCCTCCCTTAGAACATCTTCCTCTATTACTAGTGGTGGCAAGAATTTGACTACATCATCATCAGCTCCAGCAAGCTCTATAACAAGTCCATTTGCAAAACACTCAGCTGATATCTCAGGAGCAAAGTTTTTAGCAGGTATATGAAGTCCATATATAAGACCTCTTCCTTTTACAGTTGCATTTAACTCAGGGTATTTTTTGACTATTTTTTCTAGCTCTTCTTTTAGTATTGCTTCTTTATACTTTACAGCACTACTTAAATCATCACTATCCCAATACTCTAGAGCTCTAGTAGATGCTATAAATGCTAGGTTGTTTCCTCTAAAAGTACCAGTATGTTCACCCGGCTTCCACTGATCTAGCTCTGGCTTTAGTAGTACAAAAGCTAGTGGAAGACCACCACCAATTGACTTTGAAAGCGTAATGATGTCTGGATTTATCCCAGCCTCTTCAAAGCTAAAAAAGTCACCACTTCTACCATTACCCACCTGTATCTCATCAACAACAAGTAGCATATCAAAGTCACGGCATAACTTCTCTAGTCCTTGAAGCCACTCTTTAGAAGCTACATTCACTCCACCCTCAGCCTGTATAGTCTCTACAAAAACTGCAGCAGGATGATCAAGACCACTACTCTTATCTTCCAAAAACTTTCTAAAATAATCAAGTGTATTTACATCCTTACCAAAATAACCATCAAAAGGCATAAAAGATACATTTTCACGATTTATAAACGCTTCATCTCTATAAAACGAGTTCCCAGTTATCGCCATTGATCCCATAGTTAGACCATGAAAGCCGTTAGTAAAAGCAACAACATTTGATCTTCCTTTTACCATTCTAACGATTTTCAGAGCTGTTTCAATAGCATTTGTTCCAGTAGGACCTGTGAACTGAAACTTATAATCAAGGTTTCTAGGCTCTAGTATCGTCCCAGAAAACTTCTCCAAAAAAGCCTTCTTAGCAACAGTTGCTTTATCAAGTCCATGAAGTATCCCATCACTCTCAAGATACTCTATCATCGCTTTTTTTAGATGGTCGTTATTGTGACCATAGTTTAGCGTACCAGCCCCAGCAAAAAAGTCTATAAACTCTGTCCCACTCTCATCAATTAGCTTTGAGCCTTTTGCTTTTTCAAAAAT
>CAZAFM010000025.1:0-25167 GCA_964484395.1 uncultured Campylobacterales bacterium
GCTAGAATACAACTACTTGAAGATGAGAAGAAAAGAGATATTATACTTCCTTTTTTTCTAGGTGGTATAGACTTTTTGCTTCAGCAAGTAGATATGCAATATGAAGATAACTATCAAAACATAGCTCAATCTGTCGCAACAGATGTGTTTTCTAAGATATTTGGAGTAAGTCACAAAAGTGCTGATAAGTTTGTAACTAAAGGCTTTGAGATAAACTGTACAGATAGAGGCTATGAGATGCTAACACTTGGAGGTCATAGCCTGCTAAAATGGCTTCAAGGAGACAAAGTAGCCTCCATGAAGCTAAATGAACTCCTTAGAGACTAAAATCAAATAAAGGGATAGAACAGAAGAGTGCCCTCGCGACCTTTTAGCTCTTGAAACCATCATGATTTTTGTTTTTGTTTTGGAAACATGATGGTTTCATCTTTTATTACTCAAACTTCCAAAGTTTTTTGACATCTTTTATATATTTTTTATCAAGAAGAACCAAAAGAACCTCCTCTTTATCACCTAGTTCACCACATATTTCCCCTTCAGGTGAGCATAGAAGTGTGTCTCCATAGAAGTGCCATACATCATTTGCATCCTCTTTGTATCTGCCTATTCTGTTTGCCCTTAGTATGTATATGGAGTTCAAAAACGCCCTAACGCGTATAATCTCTCTCCATCTATGAAGTGAGTCAAAAGTACTAGCAGTAGGTAGTAGAAGAACATCTACTCCTCTTTTTTTTATCTCCAAAAAAAACTCATCAAAGTGAAGTTCATACCCAAAAACAACAGCAAACTTAAGCCCTTCAAAATTAAAAGTATTTAACTTAAACTCACCATTTGGCTTTATAAAGAAGTTATCTTCATCCCAATGTTTGTAGCCTATAAACTTCTGTTGCGGATAATATCGTGGGTTTTTATTCTTTTCAAACTTTGCAGCTACCTTAACAAATCCACCACCTCTTTTTACAACAAGTGGCGCAACTATACAGACCTCTGTAGTATTTGCAATCTCTTTTAGGGCTTGTATGTGGTTTTGGCTCTGCTTTTCTATCATTTTTGGAGGTGTGTTGACTAGCTCTTTAAAAAAGCGATTTAGAACATACTCTCCTATTAGCACAAGTCTAGCCCCCTTACTTGAACAAAGCTTCACATGCTCCTCTATTTTTTTAAGGTCAAGTGGTAGTGAGCTTAGTTGAAGTGCGGCTACTTTCAAGCTTCGTCCTTAGCTTCAAAGCTCTTTTTTATCTCCTCATACTCTACTTTTGCATCATCTAGGAGTTTTTGAGCAGCCTTTATCTCATCCATACCCTCTTTGTAGAGCTTCATACTCTCTTCTAAAGTAATCTCTGGGTTCATAAGTTTTTCTAGTATCTCTTTTGAGTGTTTTATCTTATCTTCAAAGTTTATCATATCCTATCCTCCAAAATATCACTAACTATCTCTTCAAACTTAAAATGCTCTACCAAAAAAGCATCATGCCCATAAGCACTATCTATCTCAAAAAACCTACACTGCTGCTCTTTACCAGCTTTTTTCATAGCCATATCTAGCTCTCTTAGCTCACTACTTCTAAACATCATATCTCCACTAAACCCTATAGGATAGATTTTTGATTTTACTCCCTTTAGAGCATCCTCTAAGCTCTCAAATCCTAAAGAGAGATCAAAAATAGATATAGCCTTTAGTAAATATAGATAACTTAGTGGGTCAAACCAGTTTGGAAAATTGTATCCATTATACTCCAGATACCTCTCTACTTCGAACCGTCCAAAAAGCTCATAAAGCCCATCAGTATCAACATACTTTCTACCAAACTTCTTATCCATAGTCTCAGAACTTAGATAGTCTAAAAACCCTATCATCCTAGCTACACTAAGACCAGAGAGACCAAACTTCTCTATATCCTCATCACTATACTCACCACCATTAAAAACTGAGTCATTTTTGATAGCTTCCATCATGATTTTGTTAGCAGCTATAACTTTTGAGCTTGTAGCATGAGTTGTAGCAAGCGGGATAATCTTTTTTGCAAAAGAAGGAAAGTGAACCGCAAAACTCAAAGCCTGCATTCCCCCCATACTTCCACCTATGACTGCCTTTGCTTCATATATTCCTAGCCTAGTAAAAAGAGCTATTTGAGCCTTTAGCATATCTCTTATGGTTACTACTGGAAATCTCAGCCCATATCTCTTATCACTAGGATACATAGGCGATTTAGGTGAGGTTGAGCCAAAGCAACTTCCTATGACATTTACACAGATAACAAAAAACTTATCAGTATCAATCGCCTTTCCACTACCTATCATAGCATCCCACCAGCCAGGCTTCCTATCTCCCTCATAAAAACCAGCTGCATGCTGAGAGCCTGAAAGTGCATGAGCTACTATTACTACATTACTTCTATCCTCATTTAGCTCACCGTATGTCTCATAAGCTTGCTCATAAGGCTCAAGAATCCTGCCACTATCTAGATAAAGTGGTGTAGTAAAGCTCTCTTTACTCTTTTTTATTTCCACTACTACTTAGTTTCCATTTGCCTGATAGTTTGGTGCTTCTTTTGTAACTGTAACATCGTGTACATGAGACTCTTTTAGTCCTGCGTTGGTTATTTTTACAAACTTTGCGTTTTTCCAAAGTGTTTTTATATCTTTTGAGCCTGTGTACCCCATAGATGACCTTAGGCCGCCAATTAGCTGATAGATGACATCTTCTAATCTACCACGATATGGAACCATACCTTCAATACCCTCTGGCACTAACTTATCAGCAGCTGTTCCTTCTTGAAAGTATCTATCTGTACTACCTTTACTCATAGCACCTATACTTCCCATGCCTCTATAGGTTTTATATTTTCTTCCTTGATACATTACAGATTCACCAGGACTCTCTTCAGTTCCAGCTAGAAGAGAGCCTATCATAATAGAGCTAGCTCCAGCACCAAGTGCTTTTGCAAGGTCACCTGAGTATTTGATACCTCCATCAGCTACAACTGGAACACCTAGCTCTTTTGCCACTTCCGCACACTCACTTATAGCACTCATTTGAGGAACTCCTACCCCAGCTACTATACGAGTGGTACATATACTTCCAGGACCTATTCCAACTTTGAGTGCATCGGCTCCTTCTTCTGCTAGGTCTCTTACTGCCTCTTTTGTAGCTATATTTCCTGCTATTACATCTACTTTTAGGTTCTCTTTTATGAGTCTTACTGTATCTATAATACCTTTAGAGTGACCATGAGCACTATCAAGTACTAGTACATCAACTCCAGCTTCTACTAAAGCCCGTGCACGATCTAGCTGATTTACACCAATAGCCGCTCCTACTCTTAGCCTACCATACTCATCTTTATTGGCATTTGGATACTCTATCTTTTTTTGAATATCTTTTATGGTGATAAGCCCTTTTAACCTGTTTGCTTCATCTACTATTGGGAGTTTTTCTATCTTGTGTTTGTGAAGTATGTCTTTAGCTTCATCTAGAGTAGTTCCAGCTTTTGCTGTTATAAGTGGCATTTTTGTCATTACATCACCTACTTTTTGACCAAAATCATTGATAAACCTCAAATCACGATTAGTAATAATACCTATAAGGGTTCCATCTCTATCTACAACTGGCACACCTGAGATTTTGTAGTTTCCAGATAGGTCAACTACATGCTGGAGTGTTGCATCTTCATGCACATATATAGGATCTATGATGATACCACTCTCACTCTTTTTAACTAGCTTAACCTCACTAGCTTGTGAAGCTACATCCATATTTTTATGAATAACACCAATTCCTCCAAGTCTTGCCATAGCAATAGCTGCTCTATACTCTGTAACTGTATCCATAGCAGCTGAAATTAGAGGCATATTTAATGAGATATTTTTTGTTAGTTTTGTAGTAATATCAACATCTTTTGGCAATACCTCAGAGTATTGTGGAACAAGTAGTACATCTCCAAAAGTTAGTGCTTCTCCTATTAGGTTCATTAAATCTCCTTCATTGTATTGCTTCTTCTAGGCTTAGAGCGGCATCTAGTAAGGTCTGCTCATCAAATGCTCTTCCTACTAACTGCATTGAAAGTGGAAGTCCTGCATCGTTTTTGCCAACTGGAAGTGCTAGGGCTGGTAGTCCTGCTAGGTTTACTGATATAGTGTATACATCACTTAAATACATCTCAAGTGGACTTTTCTTACTTCCAAAACCAAAAGCAGCACTTGTAGTAACTGGTGAGAGAATCACATCTGCCTCTTTAAAAATCTCCTCATACTCATCTTTTATTAAGTGTCTTACCTTCTGAGCCTTTAAGTAGTACGCATCATAGTACCCACTACTTAGAACAAATGTCCCAAGAAGTATCCGTCTTTTTACCTCATCTCCAAAGCCTTGACTTCTTGTTTTGATATAGGTCTCATTTAGATTTTTTGCCTCTGCTCTGTTTCCATATCTGATACCATCAAAGCGCGCTAGGTTACTACTAGCTTCCGCTGTTGCTACTATGTAGTATGTAGCTACATGGTATTTGACATTTGACATAGACTTTCTAACTATCTTATGACCTCTACTCTCAAGTGCTTTTATACTCTCTTCATAAGCCTTTTTTATATCCTCATCTGCATCTTTTACAAACTCATCTAGTACGGCTACTGTTAGTTTTTTAGAACTATCTAGATTATTATATGTAGGTTTGTACTCTCTTTTTGCACTTGTACTATCCATGCTATCACATCCACTTAGTGCATCATACAAAAAAGAAGCATCTTTAACATCTTGAGTAATAGGTCCTATTTGATCCAAACTACTACTAAAAGCTACAAGCCCATACCTACTCACACTTCCATAAGTTGGTTTAAACCCTACACATCCACAAAAAGCAGCTGGCTGTCTGATAGACCCTCCTGTATCACTTCCAAGGGCTGCTAGTGCAACTCCACCACCTACTGCTGCTGCACTTCCTCCACTACTTCCACCGGGTACTTTTGAGCCATCATGTGGGTTTAGGGTCTTTCCATAGCAGCTAGTCTCAGTTGAGCTTCCCATAGCAAACTCATCCATATTTGCTCTACCAAATGGGGTCATCCCAGAGTTTGCAAGCTTCTTAATAACTGTTGCATTATATGGAGATATATATCCCTTTAGCATATTTGAAGAACATGTAATCTCCCAGCCTTTAACATTTATGTTGTCTTTAATAAGTATAGGAATACCGCTTCCTGCATCTTTTACATCTATATAGGCGTTTAACTCTGACTTCTCTTCTATCTTAGATTTTAAATCCTTTTTTAACTCTACTATCTCTGCACTATCAAGCTTACTTGCATCTCTTAGTTTTATCATTCACCACTCCTAAAAAAATCTTCAAAACTTCTTCTATTTGAGTATATCACTCTAACATCATCCATCCGTCTTCCCATATCACACAAAAGCGCATCAGCTATTACAATAGCAGCTTGAGCCTCAGCAACAACAGAGCCTCTTATGGCAATACATGGGTCATGTCTTCCTTTTAAAGAGAACTCCACTTCTTCACCACTCTCTTTTATGCTTTTTTGCTTCTTAAAAATCGAAGGTGTTGGTTTGAAGTAGACCTTTATATCTATATCCTCTCCTGTGCTAATACCACCTAGTATTCCACCTGAGTTGTTTGTCTTTAAACCATCTTCTCTTATAGGGTCATTATCTTCACTTCCTTTTTTTAAAGAAGCCTCACATCCTAAACCTATCTCTAAGCCTTTAACTCCATTTAGCCCCATAAAAATACCACCTATCTTAGCATCAAGCTTCCCATACATAGGCTCGCCAAGTCCAGGAGGTGGGTTTTTGACTTTAACTAAAACACTTCCACCAATAGAGTCACCCTCTTTTTTGACCATCTCTATTAGCGCTTTTTGACTAGACTCCAAAGAGCTATCAAGTGTGTATATATCACTCCTTTTGGCGTGTTCAAAGTCTATGTTTTGAGCCTCTATATCACCTATACTATAAACCCCACCAACCACCTCTATGTCAATCTCTTTTAAGATAAGCTTTGCAACAGCTCCAGCACAAACCCTAGCAGCACTCTCTCTAGCACTACTTCTTCCCCCTCCTCTATAATCTCTTAAGCCATACTTCATAAAGTAGCTTATATCAGCGTGCCCCGGTCTAAAAATCTCTTTTATGTTATTATAATCACGGCTTTTTTGGTTTTTGTTATATATCACAAAAGCTATAGGAGAGCCTGTACAAACCCCTTCAAAAACCCCACTAAGTATCTCTACTCTATCATCCTCTTTTCTCTGTGTCATAGAGCTATTTCTACCTGGCTTTCTTCTATCTAGTTCAGTTTGTAAAAAAACCTCATCAAGCTTCAACCCAGCAGGTACTCCTTCAACTATACAGCCAACTGCTTTTCCATGAGACTCTCCAAAAGTAGTGAAACGAAATCTATCCCCAAAGCTATTCATTTAACTCCTTATTTAGCTCCATAAGCGCTAGCTGAGCGGCTTTTTGTTGTGCGTCTTTTTTGCTATTTCCACTCTGTGTAGCATAAACCCTGCCCTCTATAACTACTGAAATCTCAAACTCTTTTTGATGATCAGGACCACTTGTTTTTTGTAAAATATATTCTGGAATTGTACCAAAATGAGCTTGAGTGACCTCTTGAAGTGTGGTCTTATAGTCACTAAAAACAGAGTCAAAGTCAATATTTGGATAGATCTTTTCTGTCAAGATGTAGAGTATCTCCCTACAAACCTCTATCCCACTCTCCAAATAAACAGCTCCAATAATTGCTTCAAAGGCACTTGAAAGGATAGAGGGCTTCTCTCTTCCTTTGTTATTATCTTCAGCAACAGATAGATAGATATGCTCTCCAAGCTCTACTTTTTGAGCATATCTAAAAAGACTCTTTTCACTCACAAGTGAAGCCCTCATCTTTGAAAGTTGACCCTCTTTATGCTTAGGAAACTTCAAAAAAAGATACTCACCTATAAGCAAGTCAATAACCGCGTCCCCTAAAAACTCTAGCCGTTCATTGTTTTTAACTCTAGTGTAGCTTTTGTGTGTCAAAGCACTTTGAAGTAAATCACTATCTTTAAACTCATACCCTAGAAGTTTTTGAAAATTTTTTACATCACTCATATACTACCTTGATTTTTGATGCCTCATCTTTTGCTATCTCATCACATCTCTCATTTTCAGGGTGATTATTGTGTCCTTTTACCCAAAAAGCTCGTACTTTGTGAATCTTTGATATATCTAGATACTCCTTCCACAAATCGACATTTTTGACATTCTTAAAGCTTTTTTTTACCCAACCTTCTAACCATTGCTCTATGGCTTTTTGTACATATTGAGAGTCTGTGTATATATCTACTTCACAAGGCTCTTTTAGTACTTTTAGAGCCTCTATTACAGCTCTTAGCTCCATTCTGTTGTTTGTTGTGTGCTGCTCTCCTCCACTCACAATCCGCTCTTTATCACCATATCTAAGAATTGCCGCATATCCTCCAGCCCCGGGATTACCAAGTGAGCTTCCATCAGAGAAGAGAGTTATTTTCTTCAAAAGAGCTCTCCTTTTTTTCTAGAACTGCAAAAGGCTCTACCTCTAGTAGACTCTGACAGTTCTGACACCTACTTACATAGAGTGGATAGACATATTTACACTCATCACATATATACTCAAAGCTTAGACTTCCTTGAGTGTTTGAGCATCTATTTAAAGCTATAAGCACTTCAAATTCAAACTTTGAGCTCTTTTGTGCGAGATTAAAATAACCTTTTGCACTATATAACTCTTTTAAAAATGGTATTTGCTCAACCTTTTGCAGGTCAACATCTCTTTTTTGAACACTCCATAGTAGGTCTATAAAGCGCTCTGTGTTTTGTGAATTTATCTGCTTCCAAAAAAGAGTTTTTGAATTTGTAGCAAAAAAGCTCATCACCTCTCTTTGTATAAAAGTGTATTTTTTAAGTATCTTTTCTAGCTCCAAGCACTTTTTATCAACACTCATAGATGAATGGGCTATTATGCTTTTAGCACTAAAAAACCCATACTCTCTTTTTGTATCAACATCTAGCTCTTCTAAAGACTCTAAAAGCTCAAGTGCTTTTTTGTACTCACCTAGACTCTCATACACATACATAAGATATGTTAGAGCACTTTTGTGTCTTGGGTAGTTTTTTAATATCTCTAAGAATATATCCTTTGACCTCTGAAGAAATCCAGCCTTAAAATAAGTCCCACCCAAGAGCTCCATCACCTCAAGTCTCTGGGCTGAGATAGGAAGTGATTCAAGGATAGCTAGGTAGATTCTTATAGCTTTTTCTATATCTCCACTTTTTGAGTAGATGTTTGCTAGAAGTTTTAGTGGGGTAATAGGCTCATTTGAGTTTTTTAGAAGCCAAACTATTTCATCATCAAAACCAAAAAGCTCAAATCGTTTTACAAACTTTCTTAGATTTTTTTCGTTTTTTCTGGTACTATACATACGCCATAGGATGCTTGAGAGGGAAATAATAAAAACTATAGTGAAAAACAGTATAATTCCAAAAAGTGGGTCTCTATACTCTATAAAAAATCCATCCATATTGCAGTATCTTTTTAGATAGAATTATATCAAACTAATATAAAATACTATTTTAGCGACTCAAAACAAAGGTTCAATTATCATGAAAACTCTTACTTCCTACAAAGACCTCTTTAAAGACCTAGTTATACTTTTTGCAGAAAAAGACTTACAATTTGCACAGAGGATAGATTCACTACTTGTGAAGTTTGCAAAAAAAGTCTACTTTGCAACAAGTATAGAGGAGTTTACTTCTATTACTAAGAGAATAGATGTAGACCTTTTTGTAACAGACACTAATTTTTTAGAATTAGCTAGTGAGCAATCTCTTTTAGACCACAAAAAAGTTGCTCAAACACCCATCATACTCATTGAGGACTCAGAAAGTATGTTTAGAATACAGTCTTTGAACCTAGATGTAAAAAGAGTTGTAAAAAAAGATAACTTTGTAGAGATAGAGAAGGCAATATTTTTTCTCTCAGCCCTAGAGATGCAACACAAAAAGATAAGCACGCTAAATGTCAAGATAGTTGACCTACTAGATATGCTAAGTAGTATGATAGTCCTAACTGATGGGGATAATATAGAGTATGCAAATGATAGCTTTATAAAGTTTGTAAGTTTTGAAAATTTTGAAAACTTCAATGAAAAGTACTCCCAAATTGGTGATTTAAGCACCATTATTGTCAAAATAGATGGTGTTGTAATAGGAGATGACTCTAAATGGATAGAGTATCTACTAAAAGAGGGTAAGACAGAACATATCTGCTACTTGCATGATGTAAATGAAAACATATCAAGAGCCTTTTTGACCACAGTAGCACCTTTTCCAAACATAGCAAACAACTATATTATCTCTTTTTCAGATATCACGCAGTATGAGCTTGACAAACTATACTTAAAAGAACAAGCTGATAAAACCATAGAACTTCAAGAGCTTATCAACCAAAAACTAAGTGAGATAAAAGCAAAAGATGACCTTCTTCTTCAGCAAAGCAAAATGGCAAGTATGGGAGAGATGGTAAGGGCAATTTCACATCAATGGAAACAACCTCTTAGTAGTGTTATGTTTACAATTGAGGATATAAAAGACAGATATGACTCTTTAGATGAGGGTTTAAAGCACTCTTTAGATCTTATGCAGATGCAACTACAGTTTATGTCTGAGACGGTTGAAGATTTTAGGGTGTTCTTAAACCCTAGTAAAAAAATTACTCTTTTTTGCATAGAAGATGCTATAAATGTAACCAAAACTCTCATAGAGCCTCAGCTTCGAAAATTTGATATAGATTTTATTATCACAAAAAACATACCAAATCCTGAAATGAGCTTTCTTGAGGGGTTTGAAAATGAGTTCAAACACGCGATTTTTAATATCATAAATAACTCAAAAGATGCAATTGTAGAGAGAAAAAAGGAAAAACCAGAACTTGAAGGAAAGATAGAGTGCACCATATCCTACAAAGATGGTATTATTGAGCTAAGAATTCAAGATAATGGAGGAGGGATTAACCCAACTCACATACAAAGTATATTTGAGCCAAACTTCACCACGAAGAGTGATGGAAGCGGACTTGGACTATATCTAAGTAAAACTATCATAAAAAACCACTTCTGCGGTGATATGTCTGTGCAAAACAGTAATGATGGTGCTCTTTTTGTAATCTACTTAAAGCCAAGTATGAAAGAGCGGGTTTCTTAAAAATAATGATCTCTAAAAGCTCCATTGAGCAGCTTAAGGCTGTTGTAGATATAGTTGATGTTATCTCCTACTACCTACCCTTGAAGAAAAATGGTGCTAACTACACTGCCCTATGCCCCTTTCATGATGAAAAGACTCCATCTTTTAGTGTAAGTGCTCCTAAGCAGATATATCACTGCTTTGGCTGTGGGGCTGGAGGAGATGCTATAAAGTTTGTGATGGAGTATGAAAAGCTTGATTATAAAGAAGCAATAGAGAAGCTTGCTACTATTTTTAACTTCACACTTTCATACGAAAAAGGCAGTGGTGGGCGAGACTTCTCTAAAGTCTTAGATCAGATAAACAACTTCTTTAAGCATGAGCTTTTTAACAACCAAAAAGCACTAGATTATCTAAAAAGTAGAGGAATTAGCGAGAGCTCTATTGAAAAATTTGAAATAGGATTTGCACCTAGTAGTGCGAAGTTTATGAACTTTTTGCAGAATAAGTCGCTTCTTGTTGGTGATGTGATGAAAGCAGGAGTTATCATAAACACTCAAAAGGGCTACTACTTTAGGTTTGAAGATCGTTTGATGTTTCCTATTTTTACACCATTTGGCAAGCTTGTGGGGTTTGGTGGGAGGACTTTAGGAGAGCATCAAGCAAAGTATCTAAACTCTCCTCAAAGCCCGATTTTTAACAAATCAAAGCTTCTATATGGGTACTCACAAGCAAAAGATGAGGTATATAAAACCAACCAAATCATCCTAACAGAGGGCTACCTAGATGTAATAATGCTCCATCAAGCTGGATTTAAAAACGCCGTAGCAAGCCTAGGGACTGCTCTAAATATGGGTCATATTCCACTTTTAAAAAAAGGTGAGCCTGAAGTAATTATGGCTTTTGATGGAGATAGTGCTGGAGTAAATGCTGCTTTTAAAGCCTCAACTCTTCTATCCAAAAACGCCATCTCTGGCAAAGTAGCCCTCTTTGGTGAAGGAAAAGACCCTGCAGATATGGTAAAAGAGGATAAAATATCTCAGCTTAAGATGATTTTTGAAAAAGCCCCTACACTTGAAAGCTTCGTGATAAAGCAGATAGTAAGTAAGTATGACCTAAGTAACCCAACACTCAAGCAAAAAGCCTACATAGAAACACTAGAGTATCTAAAAACCCTCCCTGAATTTCTTGCCCAGAACTCCTTAGAGCTTCTAAGCTTCACACTAAAGCTTCCTTTCAAAAAGGCTCAAAACGACCTTTTTAAGCTCACCAAAAAAAGAGCCTTTGATGAACCAAAACGAAGTATAGGACTAAGAAGTCTTGATCTACTTGAAGCTTCAATCATAAAGGCTTGCTATGAAAAAGAGGAGCTTTTGGAGTTTGTACTAGACTTAGTGGATGAGAGCTTTTTTAAAAACCACAAAGAGGAGTTTGAAGCACTCTTACAAGGTGAAAAAGAGAGTAGTAAACTAAACTCCATAGTCTTAAACCCAATTATTTTGATGCCTGATTATGAGAGCCTAAAGATAAATGTAGGCAAACTCATAGAAAATAGATGCTTAGAAGATATACAAAAACTAAAATCACTAAATCTAGATGGTGCAAAAAAAGAGTTTAAAATAAAAGAGATACAACTCAAACTACAAAAACTAAAAAAAGGAGAGATAGTCGCTTATGAAGGCATTGGCACTATTTAGCGGTGGACTTGATAGTCTTTTAGCTATGAAATTGATAAAAGAGCAAGGAATAGAGGTTAAGGCTATATATTTTGATATAGGGTTTGACTCCAAATCCTCTAAAAAAGATGAGCTAGAGAGAAGGGCAAAAAGTGTTGGGGCTGATTTTATGGTTTTAGATGTAAAAAAACAGTTTTTTGATGATATTCTGTTTAAGCCAAAATATGGTTACGGAAAGCACTTCAACCCCTGCATTGACTGTCATGCAAATATGTTCAGACAAGCATTTTCTAGGCTAAAAGAGCTAAATGCAAGCTTTTTGATAAGTGGTGAAGTCTTAGGGCAGAGACCAAAGAGCCAGAGGGCAGAAGCACTAAAGCAAGTAGAGAAACTAAGTGGGGCAGAAGGGCTAATCCTAAGACCCCTAAGTGCAAAACTTCTAGAGCCTTCAACCCCTGAGTCTAAAGGCTGGGTAGATAGAGAGATGCTAGAAGCCATAGAGGGAAGAAGTAGAGTTAGGCAACTTGAGCTTGCTTCTAAGTTTAAACTAGATGACCTCCCATCTCCTGCTGGGGGTTGTTTGCTTACTGAAGAGAGCGTAAGTGATAGGATAGAAGATATTCGCAATAGTGCGGGCTTTAGTGTTGAAGAGATACCATTAGTTAAGTGCGGAAGGTATTTTATACTACCAGAAGGAGCTAGGCTGGTGGTTGGAAGAGACTTTGAGGATAACCAAAGTCTGCAAAAGACAAAATCCAAAAACTTTTCTCCCATACTTCAAGAGGGGCTTGTAGGGCCATACTCTTTTTTACAAAATAGTGCTTCAAAAAATGACTTAGAATTAGCCTCAAAGATTGTTTTAGCCTACTCAAAAGGGGTTAAAAAGCAAGAAGAGTACAGTGTTTGCTTTCAAGAGCAGATAGTAACAACCTCACCACTACAAAACAAAGAGGAAGCAAGAGAGTTTTTAATACACAACAAAGGATAATGATGCTTGATTCAGAGATATTGCACTTTCATGAAGGAGGGAAGATAAAAATATGCCCAAAAAGAGATGTCAAAACAAAAACAGCCCTCTCAATAGCCTACACACCCGGCGTTGCACTTCCTTGTAAGCTAATCCATGAACAGCCAGAATTAGCCTTTAAATACACAGCCAAATCCAACCTAGTAGCGGTTATTAGCAATGGAACAGCAGTTTTGGGACTTGGGAATATAGGTGCAATTGCAAGTAAGCCTGTTATGGAAGGAAAGTCAGTTTTATACAAAAGCTTTGGGGGAGTAGATTCTATAGATATAGAAGTAGATGAGAGTAATCCAGATAAGTTCATAGAAACAGTTGAGCGGATAGCTTGTAGTTTTGGTGGGATAAATTTAGAAGATATAAAAGCACCAGAGTGCTTCTATATAGAAGAGGAATTAAAAAAGAGGTGTGATATACCTGTAATGCATGATGACCAGCATGCTACAGCTATAATCTCAGGAGCAGGACTTCAAAACGCAGCTTTTATATCAGGCAAAAAAATAGAGCAGATGAAAGTCATCATAGTTGGGGCAGGAGCTGCTGGAATAGCTAGTGGGAGGTTTTATAAAACTTTAGGTGTTGAGAATATAATAATGTTTGATTCAAAAGGTGTACTTCATAAAGGAAGAAATAACCTAAACGCCTATAAACAAGAGTTTGCTATAGATGAGAATATATCACTTGAAGATGCTTTGAAGGGTGCTGATATGTTTTTAGGACTATCAAGACCTGCACTTCTAACCCAGAAAATGGTCAGAAGTATGAAGAAAAACCCTATCATATTTGCTCTAGCAAATCCAGAACCAGAAATCATGCCAGATTTAGCAAAAGAGGTAAGAGATGACCTTATTATAGGGACAGGCAGAAGTGATTTTGCCAACCAAATAAATAACCTCATCTCTTTTCCCCATCTCTTCAGAGGCGCACTTGACACACATGCAAAAGAGATAAATGAAGATATGAAAAAAGCCGCCTCAGAAGCCATAGCTAAAAGAGCTAGAGAGCCTATAAGTAAAGAGTTAGAGGATATAATAGGTAAAAATGAGTTTGGAAGAGAGTACATACTCCCAAGCCCTTTTGACAAAGAACTTCTAGTAGATGTAGCAAGTGCAGTTGCAGATGCGGCTATAAAAAGTGGTGTTGCAAGAATCAAGCTTGATATGGATGAGTACAGAGCACACTTAAAAGAGTTTATTAAAAGTCTGTAGTTAATCTTGCTTGTTTAAATAAGATCTTGACTATTTGCAGTTGTTTACATTAGTTGCACCACATGGTATACCATCTTTTTTGTGGTGTATACAACCATAGAGTCTGATATTCCTTCTCTCTTGAGCATCCTTAAAACGCCTTTTTTCATCATCACTCTCTAGTTCTAACTTGGGTACTTCTGTTGGATTTCCATTCTCATCTATAGCCACCATCGTAAAGTAGCAGCTATTTGTATGGGTATCTGTTTTTTTTGTTAGATTTTCAGCAACGACTTTTATTCCTATCTCCATACTACTTCTTCCAGTGTAGTTGACGCGTGCTAAAAATGTCACCATATCGCCTACCATTATAGGTCTTTTAAAAAGTACTTTATCAACGGAGAGTGTCACACAGTACTTTCCACTATAGCGAGTTGCACAAGCATAGGCTACTTGATCTAGATACTTTAGCAAGTCTCCACCATGAAAATGCCCTGAAAAGTTAGCCATATCTGGTGTGACTAAAACAGACATTACTATGCTTTTAGTATCAAAAATATTCTCCACACCCTCTCCTTGTTTATAATTCAGTACTCAAGAGGCACTTAAAGCCTCTTGAGATAGTGAAGTCTAAAAGAGTAGCAACTCATTTGGTTCTATTTCACAATCAGTGCCTTCACAATCAATAGTTGCATCAAACATCAAAACAGAGCTTTTGTCATCTATGGTAGTCATAGCATCAGTAGAAGTCATTCCTGTGTTACAGTAGATAACTGCAAGCTTATCTTTTGGAAGCTTTGAAGTATCAAGTTTATCATCTACAAAAGGAACATTTATAGCACCTTCAATATGACCCTCTTTATACTGCTCTGGCTTTCTAACATCTATCATAACGATGTCTTCAGGTACTCCATCTTTTAGGACTTCAGCGAACCAAAACTGATCAATCATAGTCTCATCACCATCTACTAGATAGACTTCAGCACCATTTATAGTGACTTTCTTCCCAGTTGGCTCATACTCTCCATCACTCTCATCCTTACACTCTCTAACAAGTCCCATCAGAGGATAATCATTCTCTTTCCACTCTGGATATCCACCCTTGTAGACTTTTACCGATTTGTAACCATCTTCTTGCATAAGCTCTGCTAGCTCATCTGAGTGCTCACACTTATACCCATTACAAAAAGGGATAATAGTTGCACTCTTATCCGCTGGTAGGAACTTTTTTAGCTTATCATACTCACTAACAGGAACATTTAATGACCCCATAATAGTTCCAGCCTGATAGAGCTTATAGCCTCTAGCATCAACAAAAAGAGCACTTTTTTCGTCAAAATACTTTTTTGCTTCATCCATCTTTATCTCAACTAGTTTATCACTAGCTAGAAGTAGACTAAAAAGCCCAATAACAAATCCTAATACAATCTTTTTCATGCATACCTCCAAAAAATTTATGACGACAATTGTAGCCTAAATTTCATTATGATACGCCTTGATATAAAAATAAATCTACTTTTCATTAACCTCTGTGTTTTTTGATATGATGAGCTGGGGATTACTTTTATATAGAGATACTCTTGCATCTTTTACTTCAATCCTCTTACCTTGTTTAACTCTTTTACTTTTATCTCTAAAGTAGAGGTTAATACTACCACCACTGTAGTGGAGCTTGTTGTTTTTATAGACTCCTTTAATTGAAGATACCACTTCATTTAGATATTCAGGTCTGTTTAGGTTTTGAGAATCTACTTTTAACATTAGCTTCTCTCTATCTGTCTTTTTACCTAAGTGCACTATATCAAAAGCTTTTATCTGCATTAATCCATGATATCGCCCTATCTCTAAGACTTCTAAGTCATATATCTGTCCTAGGTCTAGGTTTGATTGTGGCGCATAGATATATATCGCACCACTACTATCTTTTATCACAAACCCATACTTATCTTTGTGAATAACAACTACATTTTTTAGCAAAACTGATTTTTGAAGTTTTTTTGTGTTTTTTAACTCATCTACTGTGTATAGTTCTGTGTGAGCTTTTTTGCTAATTTTATAAGCATCTGTGCTAAACTCCGCTTTGAGTGGTAAATGGTCACTATATGATCTATCTATTTTGCTGTTTTTATACAAGTAGTTTGGTTTAAAAACCTCAAAGCTTGCATCTACATAATCAACTCCTCTTCCATCAAACATCTGATATGGAATGACAAAAGCATCAAGTGTGCTTTTTCTACCTTTGTAAAGATAGGAGAAGCGATCTTGGTATGGAAGTTCAAGCCATAGGTTGTAGTGTTGATTCTCTTTTATGCTCTCTTTGTTTACAAGAGCCCCATTTTGGGTAGTTTTTAGTATATGGTTGATAGCAGTTTTGCCTTTAAGGTAGATATATCTGTTGTACTCTGAGTTTAAATCACCCAATATGATGTACTCGTTTTTAAGAGTTAAGATATCTTTTATAAGTGCTTTAGCATAAGCTATCCTGTGTTTTTCAGGGGAGTTTAGGGATTTCCAGTGGTTTATGTACAAAACCAAATCCTCACTATCTATATCTACTGTAACTTTTAGAATTCCTCTTCTTTGATGCTTAACATCTAATGTTTCCACTTGTGTAATTGGCAGGTTAGATAGTAGACCTATGGTTATTGCTGAGTTATCTTTTTTCATAGTAGCTGAGTATCTATAGCCTAGAGTCTCTCTTAGCTCATCTAAGACATTACTGTTTTCTATCTCTTGAAGTCCTATAATATCAGCATCTATATCTTTTATGACCTTAGCTATTTTTTTGAGTTTTTCCTCATACTCTTTTTGAGCCCAGCGCTTCTTAGAGAAGTCTCTATACTCACTCCCATTATATTCCCCATCAAAAAGATTTAGAACATTATATGAGGCTATGGTGATATGTTTAGCATCAAGAGTTAAACAAAAAGCTAAAATCATCAATAATAATTTCATAAAAACCTTATTTAAGTGTGAAGTTTTGAAAACCTAAGTCTTGATACTTTTGACATCTAAATACTCTAAGCTTCTAAGAAAGTCTAGCCTTCCCCATTAGCACAGGTACTACAAGCAAGCTTGCTATTACTGCCGCTACTGTCCCAAACATAAGTGCCACTCCTAACCCGCCAAAAACCGCATCATTTATCAGAACTGTACTAGCTAGTATAATAGCCCCTGCAGTTAGAAGTATGGGTCTTGTTCTAGTAGCTACTGCTATGGCTATGGCTCTATCTTTTTCTACCCCTTTTTCTATCAAGGCTTTTGCAAAGTCTATAAGAAGTAGGGAGTTTCTTGAGCTAATACCTATGAGGGCTATGTAGCCAATGAGTGATGTGGCTGTTAGAAAAAAGGTATGAGTCATCACTATATCAACTAGCAAGTGACCCCATATCACTCCAATGATGGAGAGGAAGCTTCCAAGTAGTACAATACCACTTAGAGCAAAGCTCTTATAATACACCACCATAAGTAGGAAAATAAGAATAAGAGCTGCAATAAACGCACCCCCTAAATCAGCAAATGTATCAAGACTTACCTTCATCTCTCCATCCCAGACTATTTTTGCTATCTCACCACTATCTTTATCAGTGATTTTTAGATTAAACATATCTGCATTTTCTACTTCATAGTTTCTACCTAAAAGCTCTTTTAGCTTTTCTCTTGCTTCAAGCAATGGATAGACTTGTGAGACCATATCTGTCTCTGCTACGACATTAATATACTGAGCTAGATTTTTAGAAAATATCGTCTTTGCATTTTCTGTAGGCTCAATATCCACTACACTACTAAGTGGAACTAGCATCCCTTGAGTGTTCATAAGCTTTAGTTGTGAGAGCTTTGATTTTACACTTTCTAGTGTTGCATCCATCTCTCTATCACCATCACTTACTCTTACAAAAAGAGGTATTTGACCAAAGTTTGATTTACTGTTTTGTACTGCTACACTCATACCTTCAAATCCAAGATAGAGTATTTGATTGACCTGCTTGACATTTAGTCCTGATTTGGCGATTTTTTCATTTATAGGGGCTAGTTTGTAGACCTTAAAACTACTATCATCCATCACATCCACATCTACTAGACCCTCTGTGTTTTTAAAAACCTCTGCTACATCTTTTGAGATAGGCTCTATCATATCTGGTTTACCATAGACTTCTGCTACTACTGAAGCAAGGACTGGAGGACCCGCTGGTGGTTCTACAAACTTTATGTTTGACCCCTCAATCTCACAAGCCTCCTTTATCACTGGTCGTAGTCTGTGAACTAGGGCAAAAGAGTACTCATCTCTTCCATCATCTGAACTTAGGAGATTTACTACTATCTCAGCAATATTTCTGCCTTGCTTCATAGGCTGCCCCTTTACAAGTCCGCCAATGTCAACTGGGGAGCTCTCACCTACAAAGGTCTCTATATCTACTACACTCTCCTCTTTTTTTAGCTCATCTACAATACAGCTTGCTACCTCTTTTGTCTTATAAACAGATGTGTCCTCATCCATATCCAGATAGATGGTAAATGTGTTTGAGTCTTTACTAGGGAGCATCTTGGCTAGGACTATCTCCGTTGGGATGAGCATAATAGTCACAACAAATATAAGTAATGTACCAAGTAGTACTAAGAACTGCTTTTTTTTGTCATTTAGTGTCGCATAAGTAAAATCCTCTATCCACTTCATACATCACCCTCTCTTCTCTTTTGCATCTGCATATCATGGGCGTGATGATGTCGTCTATTTGGATGCTTTAGTAGCTTCTTGGATAGATATGGTGTAAAAATATATGCAATAAAGAGTGAAGCAATGAGTGCTACAGGAACATTTGCAGGGATTGGAGCCATAAACTCACCCATCATCTGCCCCACAAACCCCATAGGCACCATTGTAAATATAATAGCTAAAGTTGCGATATTTGTAGGTGCTCCTATCTCATCTGTGGCCTCTACTAGTATCTCATCCATCGGTTTTTCATACGCATCATGCTCATGCAAGTGGCGGTGGATGTTTTCTATAACGATGATAGCTGCATCTACTAGAAGTCCTAGGCTAAGTATGAGTGCAAAAAGCGTGATACGGTTGATACTCTGATCGGTCAAATAGGCGATAAAAAGTGTAACTGCAAGAATAGCAGGAACTGTAAAGGTCACTATCAAAGACTCCTTCCATCCAAGTGCAAAAACAAGCAAAATAGCAATAATAACAATAGATATAACAAGGTGAAATACTAGCTCATTTACAGCATGATTTGCCCTCTCTCCATAATCCCTAGTGACTGTATAGTAAACCCCGCTCTCATTTAGTGCTGGCTTTAGCTCCTCTAGCTCTTCTAGCACCCCTTCAATGACAGTAACTGCGTTACTACCCTTTATCTTTGAAAGCGTGAGAGTAACTTGTGGAAGCTCACCACTTTTGTCATCTATATAGGCACTTTTGTAGTTTTGGACTGGCTCTCCTAGTGAGATTTTTGCAACATCACCTAGATATACTGGAGTGCCACCATAGTTTGCAACTATTACTCTTTTTATATCATCTACTCCTTCTATTGCATCTTTTAGTCCTACTACCGTAAACTCCCCATCTTTTGTATCGCTTACAGCCTCTGGAGCTCGATATGCTAGAGCTTGCAGAGCTTGTGATACTTGTCCTAAGGATAGATTGTATACTGCTAGCTTGTTCATATCTACTTCTATATTGAACTGCTCTTGTTTATCACCCTTTAGTTCCGTGACTGCTACATCTGGTAAGGCATTTAGTCTGTACTGTATGTCTTTTACCTTACTTGTTAGCTCTGTGTTTGATAAAGAGCCATCTTTTGAGTAGAAAGCAAGTGAGAGGACTGGGATGATGGTGTTTACATCTATGGGTTTTATGATGGGAGGCATGATACCTTCTGGATAGATGTCGCGGTTTTGCATCACTTTGTCATAGAGCTTTAGGTCTGAAATCTCTTTGTTCTCTCCTATGTAGTACATGACATTGACCATACCTACACTATCTTTTGCCACTCCATATATATGTTCAACTCCACTTATCTCTTTTATGGCTCGCTCAAGTGGTTTGACTATCACCTCTCTTACCTCTTTAGCACTAGCACCTGGAAGTGCTACGATGATCGAACCACCTGCTACATTTATCTGAGGATCCTCTTCTCTAGGGGTGATGATAAGTGCTATATAGCCAAGCACTAGAAGGGAAAATGCTAAAACAGGAGTTATGGGGCTGTTTAAAAAGCCTTTAGCTAGTTTTCCTGCTATATCTTTTGGAGTGTAGTTAGGCTCACTCATCTTCACTTCCCTCTACTATGAGCTTTGCATACATTCCTGGATAGACTTTCATATCTTTTGGCTCAAAGGCTACTTTTAGCTTAAAAGAGTGTGTCATTGGATTAGCTGTTGGAACAATTGATACTACCTCTCCATTCCCTTGAAATCCTATAGCATCTATGAAGATTTTTGCACTATCTCCTACTTTTAGCTTAGATACTTCACTCTCTCCTAGGTCAGCCACTACTCTTAGATTATTACTACTAGATATAACCATAGCTGGCATTCCTGGCATCGCCATCTCGCCTACTTTTATGTTTTTAGCGACTACTACACCATCATTTGGAGCTTTTACTTTGAGGTAGTTGTACTGGTTGTTTATCACTTTTAGCTGAGCTCTTGCTTGGTTTATCTGCTTTTGTGAGATGGAGACCATATCTTCTAGGTTTTTTTTGTGAAGTTCTAGGTTTTCTAGCTCGTATTTGGCTATCATATCTTTTTCATATAGTCTTTTGTGTCGTTTATAGTTTAGAGTGACATTATCAAGCTGGCTTTGGTACATATTTTTTTGTAGCTCTGCTTGCTGGATTTGGAGAGAGACTTGGAGTTTTTGAGCATCTATCTCTTTTGAGTCTATGACATAGAGGATATCACCCTTTTTGACACTATCTCCCTCTTTGAAGTTTACTGCCATTACATAGCCCATATTTCTACTTGTTATGTTTTTTTGATCCTCACTCTGCACACTTCCACTTAGCACCACTTCAGAGCCAAAAGCTAGAAGTGCTATAAAAGCCACTATCGCAACTATCCTCATCTTACTATCTCCTCTCCACTTAGTTTTTCCATCTCAAAAATCTTAGCGTTTTTCTCATTTTGCACCTTATGAAGCTTCATAACTGCCTCTAAGAGTTCTGACTCTTTTATGAGTAGGTCATTCATGGAGGCTAGGCGCTCTATGTAGCGCTGCTCATAGTTTTTGTATATCTGCTTGTTTAGCTCTACCTTTGCTTTTAGTGCATCTACTCTAGCCTCAAGTCCTTTTATTTCTGCTAGAAGCTGAGTGGCTTGTAGCTTAATACCACTTTTTGCTTGATTTTCTTGCTCTTTGGCTTTTAAGTAGCCTATTTTTGCCTTTTGGTAGTTGGCATTGTCTATTCCGCCATTGAAGATGTTTAGCTTCGCTTGAACTCCAAACATATAGTAGTCATTGTCGTTAAAATCAGCAAACTGATTATCATTCCATCCACCCTCTGCAAAGCCTCCAAGTGTTGGGTAGAAGCTACTCTCCTCTAGGTCTATGTTTTTTTTGGCTATCTGACTTCCTACTTCTGCCATCTTGATGTTTTTGTTTTTTTGTACTATCTCATCTGCACTTTTTCTTTGATAATCTATCTCTTTGAAGCTTCCTTGTACTGAGACTATATCACTCCCTGCTAAAAAGCTTAGAAAAGCCAACATAAGCTCTTTGTTAGCTCTTGCTTTGATGAGATTCTCTTCTACCTCAGCGGCTTTTGCCTTAACCTCTAGTAGGTCTACATTTTTAGCATATCCCTCTTTGATAAACTCCTCTACACTAAGAGTTAGCCTTTTTACATTTGCATCAATCTCCTCTAGGTCATCTATGAAGCCTTGCAGAAGTAGCAAATCATAGTAGTTTTTTTTGGCTTCTGCAACCTTTTGTACCATAACACTCTCTTTGTTTATCCCATATAGTTTTTGAAGCTTACTAGCTATCTCTCTGTAGCTTTGTAACTTTCCTCCTGTGTAGATTGGAAGCTGGTAGGTGAATTTCGTCTCATAGTTATCTCTTGCATCAGGGTGGTTTAGGTTTTTTGGCTGTGTAGCTAATACCTGCTTACTAGCTTCTGCAGAAGTAGCAGGGTTCATGAGGTTTGGCATGGCTGCTAGAAACTGATCAAACCCAAAATCATCAAATGTAGTCTCACGACTTGCCATCTTCATCCCAAAAACATATCCAGCATGGTTGGTCCTAGAGTATGTCTCTGAAAAATCAAGACTACCAAACATATATCCAACTGCTACGCTTCTCTCATACTCTTTTATCTTCTTTTCAAACTCAGCTATTTTTATAGAGGAGTTGTTGCGTTTTACTAGCTCTACTAGCTGCTCTAGTGTGACACTACTTGAAGTGCTACTTTTAAGTTCATCTTCAAGCTTTTCATTGGCTATACTAGATGAGATAAGAAGCACTAAGGCAAAAACTATCCTTATCAAAATATCTCCTTAAACTATTTTAAGAAATAAAATAAAATTATAATTAACGCGTATTTTATATTTTTTATGTTTAAAGCAACTTTAGTTTAACTATTTAAACAACAAGGTTAGAGATTTACTTTTTGATTTTTTTGCGGATTGCGTCGTCATCCTATTTTAGGCTATGGCTTAAGATCAAGTATGCAACTTCAAAATAATGATTTTATATCCCAAATGTGATACAATATAACCATATCTATAGGGCTTTAATGATGTTTTTAGATGTTCCCATAAAATTATAAAAGGATTAGAAATATGAGAAAGATAGATATAATAAAAATGATTTTACTAGTAGTATTGAGTTTTTCGCTACTTGAAGCAAAAGAGTACAAAGTCGGCTTTGCACAAGATACATTAGCAAATGACTGGCGAAAGGCTCAGGTGGATGAGTTTGTCAATCATGCTAAAAAATATGATTTTTTAAAAGTTGATGTCAAAGATGCACAATCAAGTGTGGCAAAACAGCTATTACACATAGAGGAATTTATCAGAGAAGATTATGATTTTATAGTTACAAGCCCTATAAATGCCCAGATCACATCCCAAGTTTTGAAAAAAGCGCTAGACAAAGATATAAAAGTAATCCTCTTAAGCAGAGGAGTAGCAGATGATAGTTATACCACATTTATAAGACCCAACAATAAAAAAATAGCCAAAGAAGCAGCGGAGTTTTTACTTGAAAAGATGGATTATAAAGGGAGTGTATTGATGCTTCAAGGAGTTGCTGGTGCAACTTCTACGATTCAGAGAGAAGAGGGGTTTGAAGAGGTTGCTAAAAACTACCCAAACATAGACATTATCAAAGCTAGAGGAAATTATCTTAGAAATGATGCAATAAAAGTAGTAGAAGAGCTTTATGCCAAAGGGATAAGGTTTGATGCTATTTATGCTCATAGTGATGGGATGATTAGCGGAGCAAAAGCAGTCATGGATAAGCATCAAGACAATAGAGATATCCCAATAGTAGGTATTGATTATATACAAGAGGCAAAGGAGGCTATTTTGCGTGGAGATCAACTAGCAAGCTTTACCTATCCTACCTCTTCAAAAGAGGGAGTTGAAGCTATAGTTGATATAATTGAGGGCAAAAATGTACCAAAAGATATTATTATAGATACCCAGATGGTAGATAAGAAAAATGTATCAAAGATAAAGCCAATCTTCTAAAGAGAAATTATGAGTTTTAAAGTTAAAAAATTAGCCATACTATCTGTTGGAGTAGTTTTTATTTTTATTGTTGCTACATATATTGCTATTGAAAAAAGTAATGAAGCCCTGCAAGCGACTTTACAATCGGAAATCCAGCAAGACAACAAAAAAGTGCTAGAGCACCTAATAAATATCCAACAAACACTAAAAAAAACAGCCACTGCACTAGCACAAGATAAAGAGGTGATATCTGCTTTGAATGTTGTCTCAAGCTATCAAGACAAAGATGACTATCTTAGTATTATATTTGATGTAGAAAAAGAGGCTTTAATAGAACATCTTAAAAGATATTTTGTATCTGATAGTTTTTTTGAAGTGGTACTGTATGACAATAAACAAGAGCTTGTAGCTACAAAAAAGTATCACTCTTCGTTGGGAAGAACAGGATTTATAACCTACAAAGATGGTGAACGATACTTTAAAAGTGAAAATGATCTTGTAAAACTGCAAGAGAATAAAAAAGTCTCTTTTGAATGTAAAGAGGGGTTGAGTATCAACTATACAGATGGCTACTATACTATGTGCGAAAGTCAAGTAGTGAGATTTGGAGATGCTAAGATAGGGAAGGTTGCTGTTATATACTATTTTGGTACAAAAGAGCTAGAAAGGTTCCAAAAAAACCTTACCTACCCTGTATCTTTTATACAACAAAAAGTTACTACTGAACAGTTTGATATCACACCAATAGATGAAGATTTTAATCTATTTTTGAAGCATCATATTGATGAAAGCTATATTGAGGAGCAACAAAAAAGGAGAACAGCATTTACTTTTGTTGTAGTTTTTTTAGTGATTCTAACGATATTTTTGTTTTTACTTTACAGACATAACGAACTTGCAAAGTACCAAAAAGCACTTGAAGATACCAATAAAAAGCTAAAAGAGGAGCAAGAAAGGCTTGCAAATATTTTAGAAGGAACCAATGCAGGTACTTGGGAGTGGAATATCCAAACAGGTGAGACGATTTTTAATCAAAGATGGGCACAGATGCTAGGCTACACCCTTGATGAGCTTGAGCCCATATCGATTGACACCTGGATGAAGTATGCCCATCCAGATGATTTGGAAAAAAGCAATAGATTAATACAGAAGCATATTGAGGGAAAAAGTGATTTTTATGAATGTGAATCAAGGATGAAGCACAAAGATGGCTCATGGATTTGGGTACTAGATCGTGGAAAAATATCTAAGTGGGATGATGAGGGCAAACCACTTATTATGAGTGGCACTCATCAAGACATCACCCAAAAAAAACAAGCAGAGATAGGACTCAAAGAAGCCAAACAAAAAGCAGATGAAGCCAGTAGACACAAAAGTGAATTTC
>CAZAFM010000026.1:0-6450 GCA_964484395.1 uncultured Campylobacterales bacterium
ACAAAAAAGTTAAAAAAAGAGGGCTTTGAAGTAACTATACCTCATAGTGCAACCGCGGTTAAAGACAAAGACCTTATCATATACTCAGCTGCTATAAAGCCTACAAATATAGAGCTTGTTGAGGCAAAAAAGCTAGGCATTAAGATTCTTTCTAGAAAAGAAGCACTACCTATGGTTTTAAGAGATAAAAGAGTTTTTGCAGTAGCTGGTGCTCATGGAAAAAGTACAACTACAGCGATACTGTCATCTATTATGAATGAGTGTAGTGCACTAATTGGTGCTGAGAGCAAAGAGTTTGGCTCAAATGCTAGGATAAAAGAGAGTGAGTGTGTTGTTTTTGAAGCAGATGAGAGTGATGCTAGTTTTTTAAATTGTAATCCTAGTACTGCTATAGTTACAAATGCAGAGCCAGAGCATATGGAGTACTACAAAAACAACCTCTCAAACTTCTATCAAGCCTATGAGGATTTTTTAAGACTTGCAAAAAAGAGAGTGATAAATGCTGAAGATAGCTTCCTTTCAACACTTGATATAGATGCTATAAAGCTATATCCAAGTAGAGATATATCAGAGATAGAGTTTGTATTAGTAGATGATGAACCCCATACTAGATTTAGACTAAAAGATGTAGATGTTTTTGATGTTTGGGGGTTTGGTGAGCATATAGCTATTGATGCAGCACTTGCAGTTCTAGCGGCTATTGAAGAGGGCTATAGTGTAGATACAATAAAGAGAAATATAAAAAACTACAGAGGCATCAAAAAGAGGTTTGATATATTACAAAATAACACTATGGTACTCATAGATGACTACGCCCACCATCCTACAGAGATAGAGGCTACCTTGGAGTCTATCAGACTATATGCAAAACTAAAGGGTTTAAAAGATGTAGTTAGTATATGGCAACCTCATAAATACTCAAGGACTATTACTAATCTTGATAGGTTTAAAGAGTGCTTCAAGGGTAGTGATAGACTTATTATCCTACCTGTTTGGGGTGCGGGTGAGGATAGTGTTGAAATAGACTTTGAGGGTAACTTTAGTGCTTATAACCTCCTTATAGCTGATAGGATAAAGCGCTCTGATAAGAGTATAGAGATACTAAAAGATGATAGTGTTATAGAGAGACTAAGTAGTGCTATAGTTGTAGGGTTTGGAGCTGGAGATATTACCTATCAGCTAAGAGGTGCTTAAGATGAAGTTAGTATTTATCATCATTGTTTTTTTGGTATTCCTATATCTACTTCTGTTAATGCTTCCACAAGTGAGTAAGACTGATAAAATAAAGGCTCTTGCGCTCTTTATTGTACTTATTATTGCAGCTTCTTTGTATGAGGTGCAAAGGGATAGTTCAGATAAGAAGATGTTTATGGCCATAGAGGCTTTCAAAAACGGCGAAACACTCAACTGTAATGGTGTAGAGGTTAATAAGAAGAATTTTAACTTTGTAAGCGGAACAAACACTTTTTTAGGGAAAAATGATAGTAACTACTCTATGCAGAGATACCAAGTCAAGGACTGTATAGAGTAGATGGATGTAGTTTTTAAAAAACTAGACCTACTTGAGTATATTGACTCTTTTAGGGAGTTTTTTGCTAGAAGTAAGGATGTTTTTTTAGAGGGTGACTACAAGGTTCACTACAGATATATAATGGAGCTAAAAAAGCTTGATTTTGTCCCACCAAAAAAAATAGCAAACATAGAGAATGAGCTACTACTTCTATCAAAAGGAGCAGTCTTAAGCCTCTCATCTATATATGAGATAGTAAAGATAGTCTCCTACTTTGACTACCTTAAGAGTAAAGAGTGTGAGGGAAAGTTAAAAGAGTGGTTTGCTAAGATAGAGATAGATAGTGAGATAAAAGAGCTAAGTAGAGCATTTGACAAAGATGGTGAACTAAAAGATAGTTTTGATGATAGACTAGCATCTCTTAATAAGATAGAGAAAAACATAAAATCAGACATTAGCCAAGAGCTACACCGCTCTATCTCATCGTCCAAGCTTCAGCCATATCTTGTAGATAGGCAGATACACTTCGTTAATAAAGAGGAGTGTTTGCTTCTAAGAAGTGGCTTTGGTGCTACTATTAAAGGAAGAGTATTAGAGCGAAGCGCTGGTGGGTTTTTTTATCTGCTTCCTGAGAGTGTATACGCACTAAAGAGAAAAGAGGATGACATCACATCTAAAAAAGAGCAGCTGCTTTATGAGATACAAAAAAATATATCCTCTACACTCTCAAAAAAGCTCCCATACTTGAAGTTTGTAAACAGAGAGTTTGATAGGTTTGACCACTATCAAGCAAGACACTTTTTTGCCAAAGCAAATGAACTAAATATACTTCTTCCTCAAAAATCAAAAACATTTAGACTAAAAAAGTTTAAACACCCTTGTATAAACGACCCTAAACCACTTGATTTTGAATTTGATAGGTCTATATTGTTAATAACAGGTGCAAATGCTGGAGGGAAGACTATATTTCTAAAGTCTCTTTTAAGTGCCTCTTTGATGGCAAAATATCTTATACCTATGAGTATTGATGAAGATAGTATTATTCCGTTTTTTAAAAAAATATATCCCATTATAGATGACCCACAAAACTCAAAAAATGACCTTTCAACCTTTGCTGGGCGGATAAGAGAGTTTAGTGAGCTTTTTAAAGATAGAGGATTTATAGCAGGAGTTGATGAGATAGAGCTTGGAACTGATAGTGATGAAGCTGCTGCTCTTTTTAAAGCAGTCTTAGATGAGCTTATAACAAGAGATGTAAAGATAGTTATCACAACGCATCATAAAAGACTAGCAGCCCTTATGAGTGGGAGCAAAGAGAGTGAGTTAGCAGCTGCTATTTTTGATGAGGAGAGACAAGCTCCTACTTTTGAGTTTTTAAAGGGCACTATTGGCAAAAGCTATGCTTTTGAGACAGCACTAAGGTTTGGCATTCCTTATTCTACTGTAAATATTGCTAGACAAATATATGGAGAGGATAAAGAGCGACTAAATGACCTTATCCAAAATAGCTTTGAGCTTGAAAGGGAGCTAAAAAGCAAAATAGCAAAAGCTGATGAAGAACTAAGTCGTGCTAATGAACTAAAGCAGAGTGCAAAAGAGGAGCTTGATAGAGTAGTTCAGGAGAAAAAAGCACTTTTAGGACGACTAGAAAGAGAGTATCAAGAAGCTATAAAAAAGGCAAAAGATGCTGCAAAAGAAGGTAGTAGAGAAGATATACATAGAGCACTAAATACATCTTTTAAAAAGTACAAAAAGGTCAAAGTAGATGAGCCTATAAAGAGTGAGGAGCTAAAGGTAGGTGATAGTGTAAAGTATAGAGGAAAGAGTGCAAAGATTATCACACTAAGCAAAAAAAAGGCAAACATCCTCATAGAGGGCATAAAAATGTCTGTACCAAAAGAGGAGGTGAGCCTAAGTTCACATACACCTATATCAAAAAGCTCAAAAGTCTATTTTGAAACCTACAAAGGTAAGTCTTCAAATGTCTCACTTGATCTTCATGGATTACGGAGTGAAGAGGCGCTAGAGAGATTAGATAGCTTCATATCAGACTCACTGATAGCTGGATATGATGAGGTTTTGGTCTATCATGGTATAGGAACAGGAAAGCTCTCATACGCAGTAAAAAACTTTCTAGAAGAGCACCCAAAGGTTATAGAATTTAGTGATGCTCCTATAAAGATGGGAGGATATGGTGCAAAGCTTGTAAAACTTTAACAAATTTTGTTTATTTATGAACTCATTTTAAGATTGATTTTCTATAATAGAGTTATAAAATTGTGCCTAAGTTCAATGCTGAGTAAAAATCAGCTTTTTATAAGCTTTTAAGCTCTGCTAAAAGAGTGCAATACACACAAAATAGGAGTCTAAGATGTCTAGAAAAAGAGTTGTAGCGGCAACGGATCTTTCAAAAAAGGGTGATTTAGTAGTTAATAAAGCTATTGACCTTACTAAAAAGTATGATAGCTGGCTAGAGGTGATACATGTGGTTAGTATGCCTCTTTTTGAGATGTTTTTTGATGAACAGTATGACAAACGCACTCATGATGACAGTGAAAAGGTAAAAAACAAGCTTAAATCCATAAGTGATACTATAAAGGAAAAACTACACCGTGGTGGTGAGAAGATAAATGTAGAAGTGAAGTTTGGTAGAGCAAAAGATGAGATTGTACACTTTTCTGAAGCTATAAGATCTGACTTGATAGTCATAGGCTCCTCTGGAGAGTACTATCCAATAGAAGAGCTAGTTATGGGAACTACTGCTAAAAACATAATAGATGCAACAGAGATACCTATCTTGATAGTTAAGAGTGATAGTGATATAGAGAGTTATAAAAACATAACACTTCTAGTTGACTACTCTGAGACTTCAAAAAAACATATCAAATTTGTGTCTGAATTTTTTGCTGATGCAAAACTTACACTTGTAAGTGTATGTGAACTTCCCTCAGAGTTTAGGCTAAAATACTATGGGCTAGAGCAAAGAGAGATATCATCTTTTGTTGAGTCTGAAAAAAATAAATATAAGCAAGAGTTTGATGCTTTTGTAGATGATTGTGGGCTTGATAGTAGTAGAGTTGAGAAGTTTATAGAGTATGGTAGTATTAGTGCTACTAGGTTTTTAGATATAGCTAAAAGTCATGAGGCTGGTTTGGTTTCAGTAGCTACTTCTAGAATGGGCGGATTAATATCTAAAATAGTTGGTAATACTGCAGCTGAGATTATTGATAAATCTGACATAGATGTACTAGCACATCATATAAAATAGAGTAGATAAAAGTTGGAAGATAGTAAAACTTGTGAACTAAACTTTGAATGGAAAAGTGACCTTAGTAGCCTTATTACCCTCTCTTTTGAAGGGATGGTACTATGTGATGGACTAAAAATATTGGAAGTTAATAACTCGTTTTGCGAGCTTGTGGAGAGTGAAGATTTTTTGGTTCGTGGAAAGAAGTTGGACTCTTTTATAAGTCCTTCTTCTAGGGAGCTTTTTTTGGATGTTGTAGGTACAAAGAGTAGTTATGAGTTTGAAATCTCAATAGATACACAGCAAAAATCAAAAATAGTCAAATGTAGAGTGCAAAACCTAAACAAATATAGTGCTTTTGTCTTCAAAGATGTGACAGTAGAAAAAACCATAAAAAGTGAGCTAGAGACCCTATCTATTGCCATAGACCAAGCAGAAGAGAGTGTAGCAATAGTATCAAAAGATGGAACTATAAAGTATGTTAATAGTGGGTTTGAAAAGGTTAGTGGTTACAAAAAAAGTAAAGTAATAGGTAAAAAAGTATCAATACTAAAATCAAACAAGCACTCTGAGGATTTTTATAGAAGAATGTGGGAATCTCTACTTCAAGGAGAGAGTTTTAAAGATGTTCTTATAAACAGACACAAAAGTGGTAGACTCTACTATGAAGAGAAGGTGATAACACCTGTTTTTGATAAAAACAGATTGCGCTTTTTTATCTCTACTGGTAGGGATATAACTCAAGAGATTGAGAGGGAGAAAGAGCTAGAGATTGCTAGGCGAAGATATACAACCATTATCAACACCACAAGTGAAGGCTTTTGGATGTTAGATAAAAATAGAAAGATAGTAGAGGTAAACGACGCCTTACCACTTATGTTAGAGTTTGAGCCCTCAGAAATGCTAGGTAAGACTCCTTATGACTTTGCAGATGAGAAAAATAAGGAGCTTTTTAGGTCACAAATAGAGAGAATAGATAGTACGGAGCATAGAAAATATGAGATAGAGCTTTTGTGTAAAAATGGAAAAAACATACCAGTAAGTCTTAGTGCAACAACTATTAAGGATGATGATGGAAAGTTTCTTTTCTCCTTTGCTTTTATCAAAAACATACAAGGTATTAAAAAGATGCAAAAAAAGCTTGAGGAGTTAGCAACCACAGATAGACTGACAGGCGCTTATAATAGACTTAAGATTGAGGAGTTCTTAGAAGAGGAGGTTAGACGAGCACAGAGGTATGATGAGATAAATTTCTCCATTATTTTATTTGATATTGATAAATTTAAAGATTTAAATGATAGTTTTGGTCATGATATAGGTGATATTGTGTTAAAAGATGTAGTAAGAGAGTCTTTGAAGTGTTTAAGAGATATAGACCTCTTTGGTAGATGGGGTGGTGAGGAGTTTTTAGTAGCTCTCCCCCATACTGATATAGTTAGTGCTTCTGTTGTTGGTGAAAAGCTAAGAGCTAGAATAGAATCCAAAGTAGATGTAGAAAATAGACCCGTAACAGCTAGTTTTGGAGTATCTCAGTTTCTTAAAGGTGATAGTGTGGATACGCTTATTAAAAGAGCTGATACTAGACTTTATGAGGCGAAGAATGGTGGAAGAAATATGGTTGTGTGTGGTGTTAAGTGTGAAGGTAGAAGGTAGAAGGTAGAAGGTAGAAGGTAGAAGGTTGAAGGTTGAAGGT
>CAZAFM010000026.1:6550-25025 GCA_964484395.1 uncultured Campylobacterales bacterium
AGAAGGTAGAAGGTAGAAGGTAGAAGGTAGAAGGTAGAAGGTAGAAGGTAGAAGGTAGAAGGAGTGGAGTTGATAAAGGTTGTTAATAGTAGTGATGAGGGTTTTGAGAGGTTTTTTGCTGAGTTGCTTCAGAGGGGAAGTAGTGATATGGAGGATGCAAGTGAGATTGTGAAAAAAACCATAGCTAATGTTAGAAAAGATGGAGATAGAGCTTTAGTAGAGGATGTAAAAAGGTTTGATAGATGGGAGCCTAGCGCTTTTGCTTCACTAAGAATAACTAGTGAAGAGATAGATGAGGCTTATGAAAATCTAGATATTTCTACTAAAGAGGCTTTAGAATTAGCTTTTAGAAGAATTGAGAGTTATCATAGGAAACAGTTGCCCAAAAGTTGGTTTGATTATGAAGTAAATGGAACTATTTTAGGTCAAAAAGTAACTGCAGTTGATAGAGCCGGTCTATACATACCAGGTGGTAAAGCTGCGTATCCTAGCTCGCTTCTTATGAATGCTATTCCTGCTATTGTTGCAGGAGTAAATGAGATTGTAGTCTGCACACCAACACCCCAAAATGCACCAAATGAGCTCCTTCTAGCTGCTTGTAAAATATGTAACATAAAAGAGATATACAAAGTCGGAGGTGCAAGTGCAGTAGCTGCTTTAGCTTATGGAACTGAGTCTATAAAAAAGGTAGATGTCATAACAGGACCTGGGAATATTTTTGTAGCAGCTGCTAAAAAAGAGGTGTATGGAAGTGTGAATATAGATATGATAGCAGGTCCAAGTGAGATAGGTATCCTAGCTGATAATTCAAGTGACCCTAGGCTTTTAGCTATAGATATGCTCTCACAAGCTGAGCATGATGAGATGGCTAGCTCTATACTTATCACTACATCTTCAAAGAGGGCAAAACAGACAAGTGAAGCTATAGAAGATGAACTAAAAAAACTAAATAGAGTGGCTATAGCATCAAAGTCTATAGAAAACAGAGGTGCAATTATAGTTACTAAAACTATGGATGAGGCTATAGAGCTGATGAATGAAATAGCACCTGAACACCTAGAGGTATGTGTGGATGAGCCTTTTTCGCTTCTACCTAAAATCAAGCATGCAGGAGCTATTTTTCTAGGTAAAAATACTCCTGAGGCTTTAGGAGACTATGTGGCTGGACCAAATCACACACTTCCAACTGGAGGAAGTGCGAAGTTCTACTCACCTCTATCGGTTGAAAACTTCCTCAAAAAATCATCAATACTTAGTTTTTCACAAGATGGACTAGAAGAGGTGGCAGATGCGTGTGAGTGTATAGCAGGACTTGAAGGACTTGAGGCTCATAGAAAGAGTGTAGCTTATAGGAGGAGTTAATGAGTAATTTTGAGAGTGAAGCTAGGTGTAGTAAGATAAACTTTGAGCTATCAGCTATAAGAGTAAAGATTTATCTATGAGGCTATTCTAAGCCAAAATGAATAAAATCTTTGTTTTAATAGCGCTTGTCGTTTCATGTTTTGCTCTTCCTAAGGATTATTGGAAGAGTTCATATGTTGTAGAGCTTGAAAAAGATCAGATTTTAGAGATTGAGTTTGTTCCAAAAGATGGTGTAAAAAAGAAGCTCACATATAGATGGACACTCTATAAAAACAGAGGTTTGGTAGTTATTTTACGATATGATGGTTTTGTAAGGCAGTTTGTACTCAATAATGAGTATCAAAGAGATAGTTTTAAAGAGCACCTATATCCAGAAAACAAATACTATCAAAGACCATTTTTTCTGCTAAAGTTTGTTGATTTTGATAGAAAGACAAACAAGGCTAAGCTACAGAACTTTGTTCACATCGGAGAGATGAAGATGGACATTGGGTATAAAAAACAAGAGGATTGATGCAAAAAGAGGTAGTAAAACAGATAGAGATATATCTAGATGAGTTAAAGTATGATAGAGCAAAAGAGATTTTTAGCAATATAGCTGAGGGTAAGATGCTAAGGAGTAGGCTTATTGAAGCTATTTCAGGTGTTGATGAAAAAAGCATAAAACTAGCTGCAACAATAGAGCTTATTCATACTGCAAGCTTGCTTCATGATGATGTGATAGATAGGGCTGATAGTAGAAGAGGGCTTCCATCTATTAATGCAAAGTATGGAAATATATATGCAGTGATGCTAGGAGATATACTCTACTCAAAAGCCTTTAGTGAGCTCTCACTTATGGATAAAGAGATAAGTCGTTCTGTCTCACAAGCAGTGTGCCAACTCTCAATTGGTGAGATGATGGATGTGGACTACTCTAAGACTTTTAACAAAGACCTAGAGATATACAACAAAATAATTTATCTAAAAACAGGTGTTTTAATAGAAGTAGCTTCTAAATGTGCTGCTATTTTGAGTGGTAAAGACAAGCAAAATCTATCTATATATGGTAAAAACATAGGTATAGCATTTCAGATAGCTGATGACATACTAGATGCTACAGCTGATTCAAAAACTCTTGGAAAACCTGCTTTTTCAGACTTTAGAGAGGGTAAAAGTACACTTCCTTTCATAATCCTATACTCAAAACTTCCAGAAGATGATGCTACTAAGCTAGTAGGTCTTTGTGGGAAGGAGTTTGATAGTACTCAAGAGGCGTGGATAAAGAGTAAGTTTGAGGAGTTTGGGATTATAGAGTTGGCTAGGAGAGAGGCTTTTAGACTCATAGAAGAGGCGCTTTTGTACGCAAAAGATGAAAAGGGGTTGGTGGAGATAGCGAAAAAAATGGTAGATAGGAAGTTTTGATGCACTATAGTATTGTAAGTTTTACCCATAAAAACTGTGACATATTAACAAGAGAGAGACTTGCACTTGATAGTGATGAGAAGAAGGCTTCTTTTTTAGGAAGGCTAAATAGTGCTGATTTTATAAATGAATCTATGGTGCTTTCAACTTGTAATAGAGTAGAGGTTATAGTAAATACAAGGGATCATTTTAGAGCAACTGATAGAATATTTAATGAGATAGCTAACTACTCTAATATTGATATAAGTGAGCTTGAAGGTAGGGCTGATATATATGAAGATAATGGAGCTATTCATCATCTCTTTAGTGTAGCTTCATCTTTAGACTCCCTAGTAGTTGGAGAGACCCAGATTTCAGGTCAGCTTAAAGACGCTTTTAAATTCTCTTTTGAAAATGGCTTCTGTTCACAAAAGCTTAGTCGCGTAGCGCACTTTGCTTTTAAGTGTTCAGCTGAGGTTAGAAACTGTACTGGAATATCAAAAACACCAGTCTCCGTAGCAAGTGCAGCAGTTGTTAAAGCTATGGCAATATATGGAACCTTAGAGGATAGGTTTGCCCTAGTCATAGGTGCTGGTGAGATGAGTTTACTAGCTGCAAAGCATCTTGTAGGTCATGGGGCAAAAGTCGTAGTTGTCAATAGGGATATAGAAAGAGGTAGAGAGATAGTAGATGAAATAGGTAAGGGGTGTGAGGCAAGAGCTTTTTCGGAGCTAAAAGAGCTCTTAAATAGCTATCCACTTCTTTTTACCGCTACAAGTGCTCCTCATCACATTATCACAAAAGATATGATAGAGAAAAGAGAGTTTGCTAGGTTCTGGTTTGACTTGGCTGTTCCTAAAGATATAGCAACTGATATAGAGTGTGATAACATAGAAGTAGTTGAGGTAGATGACCTTCAAGATATAGTTAGCAAAAATATGGCTCTAAGACAAGAACAAGCAAAAGAAGCATATAAAATAGTAGGTAGGTATTCTCATGAGTTTTATAAATGGCTCAAGACTTTGAGTATTGATCCAGTTATTAAAAGAGTGCGAAAAACTGCTAGAGACTCATCTTTTAAAGAGATAGAGAGAGCCATATCAAAAGGATATATACCAAAAGAGTATGAACACGCCGTAAAAAAGGTGCTCCATAGTGCTTTTAACTCATTTTTACATACACCCACAACAGTTCTAAAAGATATTTCAAAAGAGCCTCATGCTGATACAGTTATAGAGTCTTTAAAAGTACTTTTTGATATTAAAGATGATGTAGGAAGAGAGTTTAAGATGCTTGATAAATATAAGTGCGAAGAACACACTAGTAATAGCAGAAAGTAAAGGAAAGATATGAGATTTAGTCAACTCTTTTTTAAAACCACAAAGGATGACCCAAAAGATAGTGTTCTAGCAAGTCATAAATTCCTTGTTAGAGGCTCATATATTATGCAGGTTGGAAGTGGTATATATGACTTTCTTCCATTAGGGAAGATGGTATTAGAAAAGATAAAAAAAGTCATAAAAGAGGAGCTTGATAACTCTGGAGCTCAAGAGGTATCTCTAGGATTTGTTACACCTGCATCTTTGTGGGAGAAAAGTGGTAGACTTGATAAGTATGGAAAAGAGCTTTTAAGATTCAAAGATAGAAAAGATCAAGATTTTGTACTAGGTCCTACTCATGAAGAGATGATGGTATTTCTTGCTAGCCACTACATAAACAGCTACAAAGACCTCCCAAAAAACCTCTATCAAATAAATCTAAAATTTAGAGATGAGATAAGACCTAGATTTGGACTATTGCGAGGTCGTGAGTTTTTGATGAAAGATGGCTACTCTTTTCATACTGATGAAGAGGATATGAGAAGAGAGTTTGCTCTTATGGAGGAGACTTATAAAAAGATTTTTACAAGACTTGGACTTGATTTTAGAGTTGTAGAGGCTGATAGTGGGGCTATTGGTGGGAGTGGAAGTCGTGAGTTTATGGTTTTGGCTCAAAGTGGAGAGGATGATATTGTTGTTTGTAACTCTTGTGAGTATGCTGCTAATACAGAGGTGGCAAAAAGTAGAGTAGTAGAGAATAGCTATGAGACTCCAAAGGGTGAAATGGGGAGATTTCATACACCCAATATAAAGAGTATAGATGAGATTTGTGATTTTTTTAAAATAGATAGCTACTTTACCCTAAAAGCAGTGTGTAAAAAGGCTATTTTTGAAAAAGAGGAGAGATTGGCTATATTTTTTCTAAGAGGGTGTGATACACTACAAGAGATAAAGGCTAAAAACTCCTGTGGAGCAGATGAGTTAATAGACTTAAGTGATGAAGAGATAAGCGCATTAGGGCTTCCAATAGGTTTTGTGGGACCTTATGAAAATGATAGTATTATACAGATATTTGATGACTCTTTAAGAGGAGCAAGGTGGCTTGTAGCTGGTGCTAATGAGGTTGATTATCACTTTGTAGGTGTGAATTTAGAAGATTTTGAGAGTTCTTTAAGCTTTGATGATATAAAAGAGGTTAAAGAGGGTGAGGGTTGTCCTAGTTGTAGTGGCACTCTTAGTATCACAAAAGGAATTGAAGTTGGGCATATATTTCAGCTAAATGATAGATATTCAAAACCACTTGATGCTACCTTTCAAGATGAAAATGGAAAACCAAAGCACTATGTGATGGGAACTTATGGTATTGGAGTTTCAAGATTAATTGCCGCTATAATAGAGCAACATCATGATGAAAAAGGTGCTATATTTACCAAAGAGAGCGCTGCTTTTGATATGGTTGTAGTTGTTTCAAACACAAAAAATGAAGAGCAAAGCAACCATGCTGAAACTCTTTATGCTAGCCTACTTGAGGCTGGGGTTAATGTAGCTTATGATGATAGAGCTGAGCGGTATGGTGCTAAGATGACTGACTTTGAGCTTATGGGCTTTCCGTATGCTGTAGTGGTTGGAAAAAAGACGCAAGAAGGCTTAGTTGAGTTTGTCTCAAGGAAGAATTTAGAAAAAATAGAATTAAAGCTTGAAGATGCACTTGAATATATAAAATCTGTAGTTAGGAGTTAGATGCTGTATTTTTTACTATATCTTTTTTTAGAAGTTTTTGTTAGTCTCTCTATTGCTTCTAGTATTGGCGTATTGCTTACATTTTTGGAGATTATTGGTTCAGCTATTGTTGGCTTTATTATCATTGCGAAGTTTGGCTACTCTACGCAAAATGTGATGATGAATCTAAAAGATGGAAAAATAGACCCAGAGGAGTTTGTGACAAATAGACTTTTTTCTTATGTGGGAGCAGTGCTGCTTGTTCTTCCTGGTTTTTTAACAGATATAGTTGGATTACTATTGCAGTTTGAGTTTACCGCGATGATATTTGCAAAACTATTTTTGAAAAAATCCCAAAATATCAGAACTGAGGGCACTAATAGAAGAAGTGATGATGTTATAGATGTGGAAGTTATTGAGAAGAAGGAAGACAAGGGAGACAAAGGAGATTTGCATACATGACATTGACTATTGGAACAAGGGGTAGTTTACTAGCTCTGTGGCAAGCAGAACATATAAAAGATGAACTAAAAAAAATCTCCCCAAATATAGGAGTAGAGATAAAAGTCATAAAAACCACTGGAGATAAGATACTAGATGTCCCTCTAGCAAAAATAGGTGGAAAAGGGCTTTTTACTAAAGAGATAGAGGAAGCTATGCTTATTGGAGAGGTTGATATAGCTGTTCACTCCTTAAAAGATGTGCCAGTTGAGTTCTTGCCAGGTTTAGCACTCTCAGCTATCACAAAAAGAGATGATAGTAGAGATGCATATCTAAGTGTGAAGTATCCATCACTAAAAGATATACCAAAAAATGGAGTAGTAGGAACTACAAGTCTTAGGCGCAGAATGCAAGTTTTAAAGCATAGACCTGATTTAAAAGTCCTATCTCTTAGAGGAAATGTTCAAACAAGAATTGATAAGCTAAAAAGAGGTGAGTTTGATGCTATTCTTTTAGCCTATGCTGGGATAAAAAGACTAGATATAAAAGATGCAACCAACTATGTTGCCCCTATTGATAAAGATATTATGGTGCCTGCCATGGGGCAAGCGGCACTTGGTATAGAGTGTAAAGAGGGTTCAGTTGCCTATGAGCTAACCTCAAAGCTAAATGATAAAGAGGCTGTTATAGAGAGCACTATTGAGCGAGAGTTTGTAAAAGAGCTAGAGGGTGGCTGTCAAGCTCCTATTGGTATAAATGCTGAGCTTGAGGGTGACTCTATATTTGTAAGAGCACTTATTGGAATGCCTGATGGAAGTGAGTTTATAGAGTTTGATAGAAGCTTTAGTACAAAAAACTATAAAGAGGCTGGAAAAGAGCTAGCTAGTGAAGCTAAAAGCAAAGGAGCTATAGAGCTCATACAAAGAGCTATAAAGTTAGCAGATAAGATACTAGTTTAAGAAAATATAAGTTCGTTTAAACTATAATCCAAATAAGCAGATAGCCAATATGTGCTTTGTCTGGATGGTGCGGCTTTTCTCTTTTATCGGGGGTCCGACACCTATTTGTTAGACTGAGGGTGTAGATGAGCTTGGTGTGTGGCATTTTTGTCTGAGCCTAAGGGTTAGAATCTGCCCCTAAAGAGCTCCTCCTCTTGGTCGTCTTTTGACATTTAGGGCCTACCATTGAAGATATCGGCCATCCGGGCAATTTAAATTCAACCTTCTAATCTACATTTGGAGAACTTAATGAGAGTTATCATTCTAGGTAGCGGTGCTAGAGAGTATGCTATTGGTCACAAGATAAAATCGCAAGATAGTAGTGATGAGATTTTTTTTATACCCGGAAATGGTGCCACTTCTGATATTGGAATAAACAAAAACATAAAAGATTATAAAGAGATTGCAGATTTTGCAAAAAAAAACAGTGTAGAGCTTATCATAATAGGACCTGAACAACCACTAGTTGAAGGTGCTACTGATATACTAAAAGAAGCAGGATTGAATGTTTTTGGTCCTTCATATGAAGCTTCAAGACTTGAAGGCTCAAAGGCTTTTATGAAAGAGTTTGCTAGTAGACATAATATTTTGAGTGCAAAGTATCTTGAGACAACTTCACTACAAGAGGCAAAAAAATACGCAAGCTCTCTTAGTCTACCTGTAGTAGTAAAAGCTGATGGCTTATGTGCAGGAAAGGGTGTGATAATAGCCAAAAGCTATGAAGAAGCTTATGAGAGTATAGAGTCTATGCTAAGTGGAGAGGCGTTTAAGGATGCTGGCAAAAAGGTGGTCATAGAGGAGTATCTAGATGGATATGAACTCTCCGTATTTGCCATAAGTGATGGAGAGAGTTACAAAATCCTTCCAGCTTGTCAAGATCACAAGAGACTACTTGATGGTGATGAAGGACCAAATACTGGAGGTATGGGAGCATACTCTCCTACTCCTTTATGTGATGAAGCGATGTTAAGAAAGATAGAAGATGAGATTGTAAAAAAAGCCATAGATGGAGCTAAAAAAGATGGTATGCCCTATGAGGGAGTGCTTTTTTGTGGAATTATGGTTGTTGATTCCACCCCATATCTGCTTGAGTTTAATGTAAGATTTGGCGACCCTGAGTGTGAGGTTTTGATGCCACTTCTAAAATCAAGCGCAAAAGAGCTTTTTTACAAAGCTGCAACAAAAGAGCTAAAAAGTCTAAATATAGAGTTTGAAGATAAATTTGGCGTCTGTGTAGTTGCTTCTTCTAAAAACTATCCATACAGAAGCTCTCTGCCTGCAAAGATTGTTTTTAAAGAGTGTGATGATGAGATAAAAAAGAGTAGTGAAATCTACTATGCAGGAGTAAGTAAAAAAGAGGATGGTCTATATGCTACTGGAGGTAGAGTTCTTTGTAGTGTGGGGTTTGGTAAAGAGCTAAGTGAGGCAAAAGCAAATGCTCATAAAAGACTTCAGAGTATAGAGTTTGATGGAATGCATTATAGATGTGATATTGCAAATAGGGCACTTTGATGGATATAGAAGAAAAGTTTTATAGAGAAGGAGTTTCTACTGCTACCCTTACAAAAAGAGCGGTTGCTTATTTTATTGATGATGTGTTAGTCTCGTTAGTTGTTGTAGTTATGTTGTGGGATACTTTGATGAAGGCTAGTGATGTAAGTAGCTACATAGCTGTAACAAATAGTGCTTTTTTTGAGATAGTTGTGATTAGGTTGAACTATCAGTTCATCTTTGTCGTACTCTATGGGGCGACACTTGATAAGCAGATAATGAAGATAAAAATAATAGATATAAATACACTTGATACGCCAGTTGTTTATGGAGCAATTAGTCGTGCATTTGTGCGAACTATTGGTGAGGTGCTCTTCTACTTTACTTTTATATTTGCATTTTTTGACCCATATAAAAGAACACTTCATGATAGAGTGGCAAACACGGCTGTGGTGAATGTTTAGGGTTTTTTTACTCATATTTTTAGTTTTTTCTCCTGTTTTTGCAAAAAAGCTACCTTTTGAGCTAAGTGCAAAAGATGTTACTATATATAAAGATAGAGTAGAAGCTAGTGGAGATGTGCTCATAGTTGGAAGTGGATATGTTATACATGGAGATAGTGCTAGCTTTTATGATACAAACAAAACCCTAAGCATGAGTGGAAATATAGAGGTTTTTAAAGATGGGCAAATGTATATGCAAACCCAAAATCTTAAGTCAAACATAGATATCAAAGAGGGAATTGTAGAACCCTTTTTTATACTAGATAAAAGTAGTGGTTTTTGGATAAATTCCGCTAATGCAAGCTTAGAGGATGATGTATATGAGCTTCAGCAGTGTATGTTCTCCTCATGTGAACCTCAAAACCCCCTATGGTATATAAAAAATAGCAGTTCATCGTATGACCAAAACAGCACAGTTGTTAGTGGATGGAATTCAACACTCTACTTCTGGGATACTCCTGTTTTTTACTTCCCATATATTGCTATGGTTACTGATGATACTAGAAGAAGCGGTCTGTTAATACCAGAGGTTGGCTACTCTGAACAAGAGGGAGTATATTATGAACAACCAATATACATAGCACCTATGAGAAGCTGGGATTTGGAACTTCTGCCTCAGATACGAACTAAGAGGGGTGAGGGTTTGTACTCTACTTTTAGGTTTAGAGATAGTGATGACTCTAGTGGATATATAAAAGCTGGTTTTTTTAAAAACAATTATGAGTTTCAGCAGAGATACGACCTAGAACACGACAGTGTAGGGGGCTTTGAAATACAGTATGAGAACAACTCTATTTTGGAAAATCGCTGGGATTTTATAAAAGATGATCAAGCTTATGTTGATTTTGTTCACTACAATGATGTGGATTACATAAACCTCCAAAGAAACTCAAATATACAAATTGATAAAGACAAGCTGACAACTTCAAGGGTAAACTACGCAGCCACAAGTCAAGACCACTATTTTGGGATATATAACAAGTATTTCATAGACAACTCAGTAAGTAATAGGGATAAAACTCTCCAAGAGTATCCTACTCTGCACTATCATAAGTATACTAATGAACTTATTGATGGACTTGTCACATACGGACTTGATTATAAATACAAAAACCTACATAGAAAAGTAGGTTTAAATGCAGAAATAAATGAGTTTAACATCCCCTTAGGTATAAATCTTCCTCTTATGAGCAACTTTGCGACTATTTCCTATTATCAATACTTATACTTTAATAATACAGAGTATCAAACTCCTCATATAAGTAGTCCAAATCAACCTAAAGAGGGAAGATTTGCTAGGAGTTATCATGTTTTTAGGGTGGAGAGTGACCTTTCTAGAGAGTATAGTAGTTTTATCCACACTCTATACCTAAAAGCCTCCTATACACTACCGGGTTTTAAGTCTCAAAGTGGTTATTATCCTGATTTTATAGAGCTTCCTACTAAGCAAGAGAGTGTAAGTATTGAAGCCTCACAGTTTTTTTATGATAAAACGCTTTTTGATTTTCTGTATCATAGGGTGGTTCAGCCAATCTATATAGACGAGTATGAGACTAAGTATGGGTTTTTACATAATGAGCTTAGATATAGGTATAGTAGGGATGTTAGTTTTTATAATAATCTAGAATATGACCACAGTAGCGGAGATTTTGTGAAGTCAGATTCTGGGGTTGAGCTTGAAGTTTTTCCTTATAGATTTGGCTTTTCACACTACTATAGAGACTATCCTGATGAAGAGAGGTCAAGTTTTATTGTCTCTTCACTTGATAGGGATTTTTCAGATTTTTCAATTTATGGTAAAATAGGTTATGATTATGAAGGTAGTGTTGCTAATTGGTGGGAGGCTGGAGTCTATAATAGTAGTAGATGTTTTGACTACAATTTTAGGGTCAGAAAAGAGAGAGTTCCTGTGATGAAAACCGGTGGTTCATCATATATAGATGAGACTAAGTTCTATATTGAGCTTGAGTTTGTGCCTCTTTTTGGTGTAAATATGTCACAGAATAATATGTAGGGGAGTTGATGAGAAGTGAAGCAAAAGTAGGTATTTTTGTTTTTTTGACAATAGTTATGCTGTTTATTCTAACAACGCAGGTAAATAAGATAAGTTCTGCTACAAAAGATGGCTATTCAGTAGGTGTAGAACTAAGGGATGCTTCTGGGCTTGAGAAGTTCGCAAAAGTGAAGATAAATGGAGTAGAAGTAGGGTATGTAAAAGAGATATCACTAGAAAATAACAATCCTTTTGTATCTATGCTTGTCTATAATGATATAGGTATCCCAACTGATTCTATGGTGTTGCTAGCCCAAGAGAGTATGCTAGGTGGTAAGTATGTGGAGATAAAGCCTGGTAATTCTACGCAAATGTTATCAAAAGGTGGAGTTCTAAGTAAGCAGAGGGTATATGCTAGCTTTGATCAGACAAGTGATGAGATATATAGAGCAGCTGAGGATTTTAGGAAGTTTATAAAAGATGCTAGAGAGGTTGTGGATGAGCAATCAAGAAGGGATCTTAAGGAGAGCTTTGCTAATCTAAGGGAGATAACTGAGAACTTCAAGGTTATTATAGAAAAAAATGAGAAAAACATAAATGATGTAATTATTGAGATGAGAGATATGGCTCAAAGCCTAGCTACTGCTGGAAATAAGTTTGGATTGATGTCAGATGAGTTTTCACAGAGTGCTGACACAATAAACAAAAAACTCCCAGATATAATGACAAAACTAGATGAGACGGTAACAAATGCAGATGATATACTAAAAGATAACAAAAAACCACTAAATGAGACTATAGTTTCAGCAAAAAGGTTCTTTGACAAAGGTGGTGATGCTCTAAAAAAAATAGATACCATGATGGCAACTTCAACGCAGAGTAGGCTTAGTATGGGATTTAGAGCTGAGAAGTATCTTGCTTTTTCTGATTACTCTAAAGGTGTTTTTGATATCACATATCAATCAAGCCCCACTAGATACTATATGGGCTCCATCATAGGTGCTCCTGACTACTCAAGAGTAGATGCAAACCACAATATTATTGAGCCAGATAGATACACCAAGTCCAAAGTCTACTACTCAGCCCAAGTTGGAAAAAGATATGGGGATTTATTAGTTCGTGCTGGTATGATAGAGAGCACTGCTGGTGGAGGTGTTGACTACTATATGTTAAATGATGATCTTAAGGCCTCTTTGGAGCTATATGATGTTAGTTCATATAATGATAAAAGAGGTGATAATCCTCATGCTAAATTCTATCTTCGCTACGCTTTGTTAGATCATATAGATTTATATGCAGGGTATGATAACTTTTTAAACTCAAACATCGACTCATTTTATTTAGGGGCAGGTATAAGGTTTATAGCTGATGATGTTAAAGACATTGTCACAGGAAGTGCAATAAGTGGTGCTACAAAATGAGGTATGTTGAGCTAAAAGAGGCAATTGATATTCTTTCTATACCTCCACTTAGCACCTATAGTGAGATAAAGCAGATGTATAAACAAGAGGTTAAAATAAACCATCCAGACAGAAATGCAAACCCTAAAAAAAGCATAGAGGATATAAATGGAGCTTATGAAGTGATAAAAGAGTATGTGGAGGATTTTAGGTTCTTTTTTACAAAAGAGGAGTTTGACAAACAATACCCAGAAGAGAGTTATGGCAGACAGTTCAGAGCTTAGAGGGATTTTTAAAGATCGGCAAGATGCTTTAGTAAAACTACTTGAAGTTATGCCAGTATCTTCTATGCAAGAGAGAGACTACATAGTTATAGCATCATCTCAAAGAGGTGTGATATTTGCTCAAAACATAGCAAAGGCACTAAATGCACCTATGGAGTTTCTCTTCTCAGAGCCGATTCTAGCACCAAATAATCCAGAATGCCAGATAGGTATGGTCAGTGAGACAAAAGAGATAGTAATATATGAACAACTCTTAGAATCTTTTGACATTAGTATTGATTTTATTTATGGTGAAGCTACAAGAAAGTTTGAAGAGAAGATACTCAAAAACATCTATAAGTACAGAAAAGGAGCAACAGTTGGTTCTATGGTAGATAAGGATGTACTTTTTGTAGATGAGGGAATAGACTCAGGTCTAACTATGATGTTATCTATAAAAACAGCATACTCTCAAAAAGCTAGAACTGTTTCAGTTGCAACTCCAGTAATTCCAAATGAAGTTCTCGTACCACTTGAGAGTATAACTGATGAGGTTTTTTATCTATATAGACCAGCTGATTTTGTAGATACTGCATACTACTATAAAGAGTTCTATGGAGAAGCTACTGAGAAGATAGAGAGAGCACTAGCAAAGATAAGCAAAAGTAACATAACAAAAAAGGATAAAGATGAGTGATATAGTTGATATAAGTGTAAATGGAGTAGATGAGCAATACACCTTAAATGAAGTAGCAAAGCAAGCAGATGGTTCTTTACTTCTAAAAGTAAATGACTGTGTAATGTTAGCTACAGTTGTGATGGATGAAGAGAGCAGTGTTGATGAAGACTTTCTACCCTTAACTGTTCAGTATGTTGAAAAAAGCTATGCAGCAGGGAAGTTTCCAGGCGGTTTTATAAAAAGAGAGCAAAAACCAGGAGACTTTGAGACGCTAACCTCTAGGATTATAGATAGGAGTATAAGACCTCTTTTTCCAAAAGGATATAGACATCCTACGGTTGTGAATATAATTGTTTTAAGTGCGGATGATAAGACAGACTTGCAAACTATGGCTTTAAATGCTGCTGCAAACGCTCTATATATCTCATCTGTACCTGTAGATATGCCTGTTGCTGCTTTGAGGGTAGGAAGGATAGGAGGTGAGTTTGTACTAAATCCAACTCTTGAAGAGATGAAGGAGAGTTCTCTTGATCTTTTAGTGGCAGGAACTAATGAAAACATCCTCATGATAGAACAAAGAGCGATAGCTACAATGGAGGTTGATAGTATTGCAGAGTATCCAGATATGAGTATAGAGAGTGGTATGGGTGCTGGAGTAGTAAGTGTACATAGACCAAATGAGATAGCTGAAGAGGAGCTTATTTTAGCACTTGAACTAAGTCTAGAAGGTATAAAAAAAGCTACAACTAGCTATGCACAGACACTAGCCTCATACAAAAAGCCACATAAAAAGCACATAATTCATGATGATATAACAAATAGAGCGATTTATAACTTTGCAAAAGAGAAGTATAAAGTAAGCGTAGAAGAGGCACTTTTTAAGATGTCAAAAAGTGAGAGAGCTAGTGAACTAAAAGATGTAGCAAGAGCAATATGCGAAGATAACCACGCACTAGAGAATGAGTGGGAATTTCAAGAGGTATACAAAGCTTTAGGTGAGCTAAAAAGAGAGCTTTTAAGAGAGTCTGTTCTTTTTAGTGGGAGAAGAGCTGATGGAAGAGGGTTAGAAGATATAAGAGATATATCAATAAAAACAAATATCCTGCCATCAGTTCATAGCTCAGTTCTTTTTACAAGAGGTCAGACACAAGCTCTTGTCACAACAACACTTGGTGGAGATCAAGATGCGCAGATGTATGAAAATCTAAGTGACAAAGGTGCTCAAAAAGAGAGATTAATGGTTCATTATAACTTCCCCTCTTTTAGTGTAAATGAAGCCTCTCCCCTAAGTCCTCCTGGAAGAAGGGAGTTAGGACATGGTAATCTAGCAAGAAGAGCCATAGAGCCAACCATCATAGATGCAAGTTCTCATACTATAAGACTTGTCTCAGAGATATTAGAGTCAAATGGCTCATCATCTATGGCAACAGTATGTGGAGCATCACTAGCTCTTAGAGCTGCAAATCTTGAGACAAGCTCACTTGTAGCAGGTGTAGCTATGGGGCTTATAAAAGAGGAGAGTAGCTATGCTGTTCTAACAGATATAATGGGGCTAGAGGATCATGATGGTGATTTAGACTGTAAAGTCGCTGGAAGCAGGGATGGTATTACTGCTATGCAGATGGATATAAAGCTTGGTGGACTTCCTTTTGATGTACTTCAAGATGTACTGCATAAGGCAAAAGTAGCAAGAATAAAGATATTAGATATTATGGATGAGGCATCTGAAAATATTGTTCTAAATGATAATGTACTTCCTTCAACTGAGAAGTTTTTGATAAATCCATCTAAAATCGTAGATATAATAGGTCAAGCTGGAAAAACTATCAAAGAGATAATAGAGAAGTTTGAGGTTAGTATCGATCTAGATAGAGAAAAAGGTGAAGTAAAAGTAACAGGTAGTAGTAGAGATAGAGTAGGGGCTGCAAGTGAGCATATCAAAAACATATCAAACTCTGAAAGTAGTAGAGATAGTAGACCAAGTGATGCTACGAAGCTCTATAAAGAGGGTGATGAGTTTAGAGCTCCTGTAAAAAAAGTTGTCGATTTTGGAGCATTTGTAGAACTTCCTAAGGGCTTTGATGGACTGCTACATATATCTAAAATATCAAGTTCAAAGGTTCAAAACATCAGTGACTATATAAAAGAGGGCGATGAGCTTGATGTAAAAATCCTCTCAGTAAGTAGAAATAGAGTTGAACTCGGACTTTTAAAGCCTCTTGATTAGAGGCTTTAAAAGGTTTACTCTTTGATGTTATTAAAGCATTTAGATAAAAAACCAAGCATAGTTTCAAAGAAGTTTATGCGATTTTCTTCATAAGCTAATCCATGACCTTCGTTGTACATAACCATATATGGGACATCAAAACCTTCTTTTCGTACTGCTTTTACTATCTGGTCTGATTCATTAATGTTTACCCTTGCATCATTGGCACCTTGGGCTACAAAGAGGGGTTTATCTATTTTGTCTGCCTGAAAAACTGGTGAAACTGACCTTGCAATCTCTAACTCCTCTTTATTCTCAAGGTCATACCATTGTTTCATAAAATTTTCTCGTAATATCCTCCAGTATGCAGGCATCTCATTGAAAATTGTTTCAATATTAGCTACCCCAAACAAATCGACTGCACATGAGTAGAGTTCTGGACTTTTTATAAGACTCATTAGTGCTGCATAACCACCATAGCTAGCACCAAATATGGCTATTTTATCTTTATCAACCCAGCCTTTTTTTATAGTATAATTAACCCCATCTTCTAAGTCATCAATTGTCTTTCTGCCTATCTGTTTGTATCCAGCTCTTAAAAACTCTTTTCCATATCCGCCCGAAATTCTAAAATTTACCTGAAGTGTAGCATAGCCTCTACTTGCAAAAAGCTGAGCTACAGGGCTATAACCCCATACATCTCTTGCTCCAACAGGTCCACCATGAGGGAGGACAACAAGTGGTACTTTTTCCCCATCAAGTGTATTTTGAGGAAGTGTAATATATCCATGGAGAGTAAGACCATCACGACTTTTGAACTTTATAGGTATCATTTCTGCCATATCTTCTACACTAAGATGTGGATAGAGGTTGGCTAGTTCTCTAAAAGAGTCATCTTCTGTGGTATACAGATATATAATACCTGCAGTTTTGTCATTTGTATGTTTGACTACAAACCTATTCTCAGCATCATCTGCACTAATGATAGAAAACTCATCTTCTCCAAACTTTTCCGTAAATTTATTATGAAGTTTTTTACTGAAGTCACTTTTTGGCACTAGTTTACTTTTTTCATCATTGTAGATGATAAAATCAAGCTCATAACCTCTTTTTTCATCACTTAAAGCTACTGAGTCTATATCGTATGTGTTATTACTGAATATCTCTTTAACTACACGGTTTTTGCCCAAATCATAAAGGAGTAACTTGACTTTGTCACTATCAATATTTGAGAAAACATAGGCAATATTTTTATCTTTTGAGGAGTAGTCAAAAACTCCTATGCTAAAAACATCATCAAAGCCTATAGTTTTGATAGGATCAAATTTACCTGTTTCTAAATCTTTGTAGTACAGCACAACTTCCTTGTCCTCTAGTGCTTTGTATGCCCTTAGATTTCCATCTTTATCAAAAACATACTCATTAATAGGACTGTTTGGATTGTTGTTTTGAAATAGTATTTTTGCTTCACCAGTGTTGACATTTAGCAAGTATGGCTCAAAAAGCTCTTGGTTTTCTTTGTTCATAAGAACAACAACATGGTCTTTGTCATCTTTGAGTTTTTCTATAAGTAATACCCTTACCCCATCATAAGGAGTAATATCTTTTTGCTCTGTACCATCTAGATTGACGGTATGAATATGATTATTTTCATCCCCATCTTTATCTGTGATGAAGTAGATTTTACTGTTATTTATCCACCCATAATCAATAACAGGCTTCCACCTCTCTTTTATGGGTTTATATACTTGGTCTGTTTTTAGGTTTTTTACATAGATTGAATATCTACCTTCATCTCCTTTTTGTATATGTGAAATATACTCTCCATTAGGAGAGAGCAGAAAACTACTCTTGTTTGGTGTTTCAAAGTAGTCCATAACACCATACTTGAAATCCCCTTGGTCAAATAGTTTTAACCTATCAAGAACAGCTTGTATAGTAGGAAGGGATGTGTCACCTGGGAGTTTTGGGGGGATTTTGATATCTGTTGCAGTAAGTGAGCATATTGTGAGGCTAGCTATAAAAAAAAGCCTAAGTAGTTGAGTCATGAATTTCCCTTTTTTGTATTAATTGCATTTTAACATTTAATTATATAAAATCACATTCGCAGAGTGATTAGTAGGGATACGCAAGCCGAACAGACTTTGCAAAAATATACAGGAGTTTTTATGAAGAAGTTTCTTTTAGTATTTCTTGCATTTGCAGGAGTGGCGTTTGCAGCAGAAGGTGTAGATGGTCAGAGTATGATAATGGCATACTCAGTAGTAGCAGCGGGCGTAGGTCTAGGACTTGCAGCACTAGGTGGCGCTATAGGTATGGGTAACACAGCAGCAGCGACTATCGCTGGGACAGCTAGAAACCCAGGTCTTGGTGGTAAGCTTATGACTACAATGTTTATCGCACTTGCGATGATTGAAGCACAAGTTATCTACACACTTGTTATTGCGCTTATCGCACTATACGCAAACCCTTTCCTTTAATAGTTATTTTCTAGCAGGGTCACCCCTTGCTAGAAGCTCCAAATTCTGCGATCGTGGTGGAACGGTAGACACGCCATCTTGAGGGGGTGGTGCACTCAGTGTGTGGGAGTTCAAATCTCCCCGATCGCACCATTTTGTTGCCCTGTATAGGGATTTTAAGAGCTTTCAAAATTTGACTTACCCTTAAACTTACCCTCATTTCCTTAACTTACTTCTATATTATTTAGCTTTTCAAGGT
>CAZAFM010000027.1:0-24510 GCA_964484395.1 uncultured Campylobacterales bacterium
CATTAAACCTAAACTTTCCGCAACTTGAAGTGATGATGACACTTTTTTCATTTAGACTCTGGGTTAGCTCTCTATAGTATTCACCCTCTTTTCCGGGTGCATCACATCCTGCTACTACATAAAACCTCTCTATTTTTCCTTCTTTAATAGCCTCTTTCACATCCTCTAACACTGTCCCTATAAATTTATAGTGATGCCCAGTGCTAAGTGTCTCATCACTATCAAAGCCAGTGACTTCTGGTAGCTCTAGAGTTTTTTTGATTAGCTCTTCAAAGTTGTCATTCTCTATCTTTTTAGCTCCATCTACTCCTGCTATCTTATAGGTAAATAGTCTATCTTTGTAAGTTGAACTCTTTTTTGGTATGACTATACAGGTGGTGTACTCATTTCACACTGATTACAAAACATTGAGATTATATTTTCACTCATTCCCTATCCTTTTTTTAAGATGGTCGTATTGTATGAGCTTTGAAAACGGATTACATTGATTTGGGTCAATGAGTGAGAAAAGAACCCAATATTTATGATATAATCAGAGTTATGAAAAGAGAGCAAATACTCACTAAACTAAAAGAGCTAAAACCTAAATACAGCCAAGAAGGTATCATCATACAAGGACTTTTTGGCTCACACTCTAGAGATGAAGCAACAGATAGTAGCGATATAGATATTTTGATAGAAGCGAAGCCAGATTTTGCTTCAAAATATGGTTTTAAAGCAATAGAGAGGATCAATGAAATAAGAGATGAGCTGACTGCTTTTTTTGGAACACCAGTTGATTTAGCAGATAGAACAGGCATGGGAAAGACTGGAAAAAAGTTTATTATTGACAGAACCATCTATGTGTAAGAGAGAATCTATTTCAAAAATATATCTGATTGTTGAAAAAATTGAATACATTGAGGATATAGTAGATAAAAGTGGTAGCATCTCTACTGCATTAAGTGACATCACAACTCTACGACCAGCAATATTAATGCATCTAAGCACTATAGCAGAACAGTTTAACAAGTTAAAACAGGCTCATGCAGATAAAATTTTATCAGAATTTGACAAAGATGACTTAAAAGGTCTATATGATGTAAGAACTTATATCGCCCACGACTACGAGGGTGTTAATATGCTATAATAGAGTAGATTATAAGACATGGTCTGCCTAAGTTTAAAGACCGATGTCAAAAAATAATCGATAACTACTCAGACTAACTAAACCAAAAAAATATCAAGATATCATAGATGTGTCAGCTACCTTCTGCAATTAACTGCAACCTCTTTATGTCCACTATCTCCACCCCTTTTCTGCCATAGGTTTTAATTAAACCATCATTTTCTAGTTTTTTTAGGGTGCGTGATAGGGTTTCTGGTGTGATTTTTAGCATTGAAGCTATGTGGTAGTTTTTCATAGTAGAGAAAAGCTCTCCATGACTTAGTAGGAACTCTGCTATTTTAGAAGATACTCCAAGGATAGCGCCTCTTTCTAATGCACTATTTAGTTTTGGGAATTTCTCAAAAAGAGATATAAACACAGGGTTGTTCTTAATCTCATCTCCAAAAAATTCCTGCTTAAACACACTATAATCAACGATAATGATTTCACTCTCACACATAGCCTCAGCATTTGAAGGAAATGGTATCTCTTTAAAGTTTGCAAACTCACCAAAAACATCTCCACTTTTAAAAAACCCTAGTGTCATCTCAGTAGCTTTTTCGCTCTGGCGATAGACCCTTACTACTCCACTTTTGACTATGTGCATCTTATCTGAGTCATCCCCTCTAAAAAAAATGATTGACTCAGCACTATACTTTTTGATATAGGAGTTTTTTGCAACATTTTTTAGACTCTGCTCATCACAGTTTTTAAAGATAGATACCTTTTTTAGCTCATCTAAAATCATCTAATCCCTCAGTATCAATCTTTTCTCTAACTCTTCTTGAGTGAAAGTTGAGTTATAGTCGATTATAACATAATTTTTGTACTAGGTGGGTCAGAGATTTACTTTTTTCATTTCTTTGCACAAGCTTGATTTTTGAATGCTTTTTGATATAATTGAAAAATTATAGAACTTAATGGGGTTTGTTATGACTATACAGATAAATGATTCTTATATAAACACACTGTTTGAAACGAAGTTTCATAAAAATCAAATGGAACTTGTAAATGAGATAAAAAAGCTTTTACAAAATCAATCAAGAGCTGAACAATACGAGTATAGCTTATTAAAAGCATATGAAAAAGGCGACCTTTCCATAGGTCAAGTTGCAGATATACTGTCAATGTCAAAAAACGAAACTATGGATTTGCTAAGAAAATACGATATACCTTTTATAAATGTCGATGAGACATACCTAGATCAAGAGTTTAAAGCTTTTAATTAACCTCCGTGAATGTAGTAAGTGATACCACAGCTTTAATAATTTTTGCAAAATCAGGCAGTTTAAATCTGCTTTCAAATCTTTTTGAAAACACATATATTCCTCAAGCGGTCTATGATGAGCTTATGGCAAAAAATGATATTGTTAAATACTCCATAAAAGAGTTTGAAAACATAACTTTAAAACCTGTAAATGACATAGAGTTGCTTAAAAACATAGGAAAGTTGAAAATTGATAATGGTGAAATTGAAGCTATCACTTTAGCAAAAGAACTTGGTCTGCCTTTGATAATAGATGAGATCAAAGGAAGAAAAATAGCCTTAGATCAAGGTTTAAAAATTGTTGGTTGTTTAGGGATTTTGATAGAAAACTATAAACAAAATATCTTATCACTTGATAAGACTAAATATTATTTTGAGCTTTTTAAAAACAGTGGTCTTAGAATAAGTCTTGATCTTGAAAAACTATTTTTTGAGAAGTTAGCACTTTTTAAGTAGTAGGATTTGTGGATTTTGTGGCGGTTGATTTTAAAGCCTTAGATGGGAAGTACACACACATCACTCAGTCAAAAAACTACTACAAAGAGAACATAGCCTCAGTTAAAATAACTATATCCTCAAGCATAGAGTATCAGATAAGATCAACCTATCATAGTGAGCTTGTCACACTTGAGGAGCTAAAAGAGATAGAGGAGATCATCCTCTCTTTTGGAGCTAAAAGAGAGAGTATTATTTTTCAAAAGTACAAAAAGCCAAACAAGTATGAAAATGAGCTAGAAGCAAGCTTAGAGTATGATATTATGCAGTAAATCGCTTATAGATTCTATAGCTTTTAACCACATAGTGTAGCATCACAAAGCCTAGCACCCCTAGAAGCAAAAATGCAGGATAAAGGAAGCTTTTAAAAAAGAATCCAACAACCATCATCACAAACATCAAAGCATACATATATGAGGCTGTTTTGATAACATTTGAAGGAACTATCTCACCCATTGTAGGTGCATCAAAATATCCTTGAAAGCTTAGATGAAACCAAGTTAGAAATGGAACTATCTTAAAAAGCATAGCAAAAATTATTGCTAGTACAAATCCAAAGAGAAACATCACACCCATAAAAACTTCAGGTAGATTAACAAAAGCTGATGCTAGTAGAAGCAAAAAAAGAAAAAACCCAGACAGACTACCTATATACCATAGGTTTACCACACCATCTTTGATTTTTCTCTTTCTTGACCTATACTTTCTTAATGTAGTCAGAGTATAAGCACCAAGTGGTATGGATAGAAGATAGAAAAACCAGCTATCAATAAAAATACCAAGTATAGCGACAACACTTACAAGTGGCACAAAAACAGTACAAAACCTAGAGTACTCACTAGTTACATAAAACATAGGCACAACCCAAAAAGAGACTGACAGTATGAGCAAAAACATCCAGCCAAATCCACCAAAAGTAATATGAGATAGTATAAGCTCCCTAAACCCAAACTCACCACCAAGATAGAGCTGATATACCATCCCAACGCCAAGAAGCATAGTTGCCATAAAAAAGAGAGCCGAAATCCTCATGCCGTTTATACTACTACTTTTATAACTAGAGCTTTTTAGTGCCAAAAGGGTAGATATTGTAAAAGTAGATATCCCCACTATCAAAAAAATAGATGCTAGCTTAAAAAGCAGCACATCAAAACTCATAAATGCAAATATCAAGCTCAAAACACCCACTTGAAAAGATAGATAGACTACAGCCCACAAAAGCTCAACTCGCCAGTATGTAGCACCTGCTAGAACAGGAAGCATCTGAAAGCTAGCTCCTATTATAGTATTGCCAACTACTCCTAGGGCAAATAGGTGTATAGCCATATAGTAAAGACCACTACCTCTTAAAAAAACCTCATCTACTCCAAAAAAGAGGATATATAGTGATCCAATGACAAGATAGAGCATAGCTGTTGCAAAAAAGCTCATAGGCACTCTATAAGGAGGGGCTTGATCTAGACTTAGACCTTGCAGATTCATATCAAATCCTCAACACTCATGTCAGACCCCAGTAAGCAGATGCAGATGTGATATAGACTATCTTTTTTTATCTCTTTGTACTCATATCCATTTTTGGACAAAAATGGCAGAAGAAGATGTGGACTCATTCTGTGTATCATATGAATATATGAGTTTTTATCTAGTTGCTTTACTACTTCTTTAGCCCTAAGAAGAGGCAAGGGAGCCTCAAGCTCACTTACATCAAGAACTATCTCTTTCATTAGATTGACTTCATAGCAGAGATTGCCTCATCTTTGTTGGCAATTGATTGATCTAGCAAATTATACATAACATTCTCTTCTTTCATATTATGTTGCTGAACCACTATCATAAGTGTATCAAGAAGTGAAAATATCATATTTTTATCATTTTTTTCTACGCTCTGCCCTATTCTATCTATCAGTGATCTCATATTATCATGCTCTGAGATCATTACTGGGATTGGATTGCACCCCTCTCCTGCACTCTCTAAAAACTCTTTAAAAACAACCTCCTCTTCCATCTTGAAGTGTGTTAGGAATCTATCTTTTAGCTCTTCATATAGCTCTTTTATCTTCTCATCACTTCCACTATCAATACTCTCCTCAAACCTACTAAACACCTCATCACACTCTCTGTGGTCACTTGTTAAATACTCTTTTATACTACTCATAGTACTCTCCTTTTTTGTAGTAGAGTACCTGAGATTTATATTATATTCATTGATTTAAATCAAGTTTGCCAGCTTATATTCCTTAAGTATCATCATCACACTCTCATATACTCCTGCAGTGCGCTCATTACTGCTTTTGGGTCAGTTTTGGCTATGGCTGTACATACACCTAGCTGCATTGCTTTTTTCTTTACACCCTCATTGGACATAGAGGTGTTTATAGCCACTGGTATGGCTGAGAGTTTTTTATCTGATTTTATCTCTTTTATCACCTGATAACCATCTTTTTTTGGCATCTCTATATCTGTAATAATCATTCCAATACTATCAATCTCTCCTTCATCAAGTGACTTAAGATAATCAATAATCTGCTCACCATCCTCAAAGATTTTGTACTTTATATCTTTGTGTTTAAAAATCTCCCTAAATATCTCAGTCGCAACTTTACTATCCTCAGCTATTAGAAGCTCTTTATTGCTTTTTATCTGATAATCATCTAGCTTAAAGTCGAAGTCAAGCCCAAAAGCATCTGCTAGAAGTTTCTCTACATCAAGTATCAGACAGATAGTCTCCTCATCATCTATATTCAAAATAGAGTTATATGTGACCACATCTTTCATCATCTCTGGCTTTTGAAGACTCTCAACCTCTATGTTGTAGATATTATTTATATCTGCTATGGGAAGTGCTACTGTCTCTTTGTTAAACTCACAGACAATGTACTCATTGTAGGTATTATCCTTTTCATATACACCTAGCCACTTTTCGACATTTAGCACGGGTATAACCTTGTCTCTATACTGTAAATAGCCATCAAGTATCTGTGTTTCTTGGGTTGTTCCCTTTGTCATTTTGAAGCGTTTGAAGTCTTCAAATGCTCTTATCTTAGCAACATTTATCCCATAGTAGTTATCATCATTTAGTTTAAAAACCGCAAGTTGCATAAGGTTATGAAGATGTGTTTTTGTAGCATCATCTAGTTTTTTTATCATTTGAGACATACTAGAATCCTTAGTTACTAAAAGGGCAAAACCCTCTTAGTTTTCGTATTTTATTTTAGCTTTTTTTCTTAGAGACTTAGCAATGTCTTGGACATCTTCTTTAAACTCATCAGCTTTGAGTTGTTGGTCTATCCCTCTTTTTGCTTGTTCAAAGCTTACAATTGAAGGGGCTTTTTTCTCATCAACCATAATTATATGATAACCAAACTGTGTCTGTATAGGTTTTTTGGTGAACTCACCTGGCTTTAGAGCAAAAGCTGCCTTTGTGAAGTCAGGAACCATCTGATTTTTATCAAACCAACCAAGACTTCCACCATTTCTAGCTGAAGCTTTGTCTATGGAATCTTTTGTAGCAAGTGAGGCAAATCTATCTTTTAGCTTAGAGCTTGAAGTATCTTCTAATTCATCTATGATTTTATCTGCTTCTGCTTTGGTTTTGACAAGTATATGGCTTGCAAGGACTCTCTCAGGCTGTTTAAACTTATCTTTGTTTTTGTTATAGAAGCTTTTTAGCTCTGAGTTTGATACCTCTGTGGTATCAAATTTCTGCTTCATCCACACTTCTAGAGCTAAGTCATCTTTTAGCTTTTCAAGTCCTTCTTTGTACTCTTTACTTTTTTCTACACCCTCTTTTTTAGCGTAATTTGTAAGAAGTACTCTATCTATAGCTTGGTCTAGCACCTTTTTTTGCATATCTTCCGGTAACTGATCAAACTCCGTTCCTGGCATTGCTCTAAGTATGACAGCAATCTCCTCATCAGTAATCTTAGTCCCATCTACCTCAGCATAAACCGTAGCATAGAGTGATGAAGCTAAAAAAGCTACTCCTATCATAGCAGTTATTAGTAATTTGTTCATAAACGACCTTCCTTTGTTCTGTATTTTGTATCAAATCATTATACATTTTTTGGTATTAAAGCAGATTAAGAGAATCAACATCCTAGCCCTAACGCATAAATAAAGTTTTTTTCACTACAATTATATCCACTTATTAAATATGATTAAAGGAACAAAAAATGAGATTTACTTTTTTTGCTTTAATAATAGCATTTATATTGTTGGCTCTAACTGGATGTGCAACAAAATACGAAGATGCACTAAACATAAACAAACTAAAAGCAGAGTACCTAGAAGCTACTAGAACAGGAGAGATACTAAATGCACTACAAACAAAGGTAGTAGCCACTGCAACCTATCTAAACAAGATAGAACCACAAAAATACAATAATAAAGAGACTTTTGTAGTTGGTATCTACTACCCTTCGGTACAAAATAGTGCAACAAACCAAGGGCTTGATAGTAAATATATTGATCTTTTTATGGAGGTGAATGGGCAAAAAATAGAGTATGAGAGTAAAGAAGAGCTTAATCAAGACCATAGCCTCTTATCTCAAATGCCACTATATAGTAAGTGGTACAAGTACTATTTAATAGAGTTTGAGAAGATAGAGAGTGAAGAGTTTGCTATAGTTATCAAGGAAGCTTCATTTGGTGAGACTAAATTGGAGTTTAATAAGCAATAAATGGATACCATAAAAGAAAATCTAGTTGCCCAAATAAGGGATTTAGAAGAGAGTCTAAAAAAGAAAAATTTTTCACTTAGTAATAGCGTAAAATATATGAGGGCTATTTTAGACCTTCAATCTGCAATAGTTTTTGTTCTTGATAATGATGAAGTTATAGATGGCTCTCAAAGCTTTTTATATCTTTTTAACTACGCTACGACTGATGAGATGCAAAGAGATTTTGCAGAAGCTTACATAATAGAAGATAGTATCAAACTCCCTTGTCCTGAACTACTAGAAGAAAAAGAGTGGGTAAAATATCTACTTAAAAACACTAGTTCTACCTTTAGAGTTAAGCTCATAAAAGATGATATAGAGTATATATTTGAAATTCTAGCTAGAAATATGCTCTATAGAAGTGGTATACCTGATAAAGACTACTTAGAAAACAACTACACTGTCGTCTCTTTAAACGACATCACAGACTTAGTCAAAGAGATGGAAAAGAGTCGTGAAAAAGACTTCATGCTAATGCGTCAATCTAGGTTTGCTACACTTGGTGAGATGTTAGCAAACATTGCACATCAGTGGAGACAGCCTCTAAACTCACTTGGTATCATTATTCAGAACCTCCAAAGAAAGTATGACAAAGGAGAGGTAACTCCAGAACTTATGAAAAAAAGTACAAAAAAAGAGTTAGAACTCTTAGATAGTATGGCAAATACTGTAAGTGACTTTACAAACTTCTTCAAACCAAACAAGACTAAGCAGGTTTTTTATCTATCAGATGCTGTCAAAAAAGCCCTTAGTATACTTGATTCAAGCTTGTTTAATAACAACATAGATGTAGAATTAAATAGTAAAGATGACTGCAAGTGCTTTGCCTATGAAAATGAGTTAGTTCAAGCTCTAATAAATATCTTCCAAAACTCAAGAGATGCAATAATGCAAAACAAACCAGAAGAGAAAAAGATAATAATAACACTCTCATGCAGAGGTTCTATGGCTTCATGTATGATAGAAGATAGTGCAGGAGGGATAGATAATGCTATAATAGGAACTATCTTCAAACCATACTTCACTACTAAAAGCGATGGAACAGGTATAGGCTTATATATGACCAAAATGATACTTGAAGATAGCCTACAAGGTACTATATCAGTAAAAAACGGAGAAAAAGGTGCTTGTTTTAACATAATGTTTCCTATAAGCAGGAGGTTTCATGGAGAGTGATAAGCTAGTATCAGCTATCTTAACAATGCTCTTTATTGCACTTGCTTTTAGGATATATCTTAATATTATCTCCAAAAAAAGACTAAATATTAAAGACCCAAAAAAAGATGAAAAAAATAGAGATAAGGATAGAGATTGACAATTGCAATAAACATAGTATTCACAGCCTTAATGCTGATTTTAGCATTTACAGATGTCAGAACCTACCTCCAACAAAAACATAAAGACCTCAAATCAGCCATCCTCTCCTTAGGTATTCTTGGAACATTTTTGGGGATTTTTATAGGGCTGATGGGGTTTGATACGACAAACATACAAGATTCTGTACCAAATATGCTAGATGGGCTAAAAATCGCCTTTTTTACCTCAATAGCTGGTATGAGTATAGCTGTATCACTGTTTATTTTTCAAAAGTTTAAACCCATATCATCCCCTGAAGATTCCAATATAGAGTATATAAACAAACAACTTCAAAAGCTAGATACCCTAGAGAAGCTTGAGAAACTAGACTACCTAGAGATGTTAAAAGCCTTGTATCATCAAAAAGAGATAGACAAAAACACAAAAGAGATGAGTGAGGAGATAAAAAAACTCTCCATCCATCTAAAAAGCTCTCATCAGCAGACTTATGACCTACTTTTTAGTAGCTTTGAGCATGTTATTACCACTCTCAAAAACGCCATAGAAGAGATTTCAAAAGGTGCTTCTAAAGAGATTATAGATGCTCTAGGAGCGGTTATAAAAGACTTTAATAACAACCTAAATGAGCAGTTTGGAGATAATTTCAAAGAGCTAAACAGTGGCGTACAAAACCTACTAGAGTGGCAGCACAACTACAAAAGCTCAGTAGAAGAGAGTGAAAAAGCACTAAAAGCAACAGTTGCTTCTCTTAGTAGCTCGAAAGAGACCTTTGAGCTTATAGCCTCTAAAAACAGTGATATTATGGGAGTATATAGAGAGCTTTCACTGATAATCAACACATACTCAAACCAGACAAAAACACTAAATGCCCAGCTAGAACAGTATGCAAAGCTAGGTGATAAGTCAAAAGAGATGCTAGAAAGCATAGATGAGCTTTTTAGCAACTCCCAAGAAAAGTACTCACTTCTAGGTGAGAACTTTGAAAACTACATAATCACTTCAAAAGAGAAGATAGAGGGACTTCTAAAAGAGTTTGTAGAGAAGTCATACGAGCAAAATAACTTCTTAATAGAGCAGATAAAAACAGAGAGTGAGAGCTCACAAGAGCAATTACGAAGCTTGATGCAGAGTACCTCAATCTTCTTTAAAGAGGAGCTTGAGATATTTAACCAAAGTAGCCAAGAGATATCACATACTCTTCAAGAGAGTTCAAGAAGCGCACTTCAAGAGCACTCCTTAGTACTCCAAGAGATAAACAAAGAGTCTGTAGAGCTATATAAAAACCACTCAGAAAAGCTAAGTGAACTCATAGACAATGCTAAAGATTCTACTGAGAACTTCAAGCTAAGCCTTCAAAAACTAAATGAAGACTCAAAAGAACTTATGCATGAGTATCAAGCTGAGATTATGCAAAACCAAGAGAGGTTTGCTGAAGCTCTAAAGGAGGATGCAAAGGAGAGCTTTAGAGCTATAGAGGAGCAAAATAGTAATAGCATAAAAGAGTATGCAACTACCACTGATGAACTTACTCGCACAAGTGTAGAAGCTATCAAAGAGGGACTTGAGCAATCACTACTAGGCTTTAGAGATACACAAAAAGAGATGCTCCAAGACTTCAAGCAGACTCAATCAGGCTTTAGAGATGCCTCAAATGAAGTAAAAACAAGCGTCATAGATGACTTAGTGGAGATAAAAGAGTCTTTTTCTAGTACCCTTACTTCTCAAAGAGATGAGCTAAAAGAGACCGCACAGAGCCTAATAGAGAGTGTCACAACCTCGCAAGAAACACTCACTCAAACCATACAAAGCACAAATAGCACACTGTTAGAAAGCATAACAGATTCACAAAAACACCTAGAACAAAGCATCTCACATACAAACACATCACTTACAGATAGTATCACAAACTCCCAAGAGAAGCTAAGTGATAGCCTCCAAAACTCAAATAGAAAACTCCAAGAGAGTATCAAAGAGCTTTTTGGCTCTATAGCTAGTGATACAGAGCAGAGTATTGAGTTTTTAAAATCAGAGCTTTTTGGCTCTATAGAACAGAGTGTAAAAGCAGCCATAACTAAAAGTGAAGAGTTTTTAAACTCATTTATAGATGATCTATCTAGAAACTCAAAAGAGTCTCAAGAGATTATCTTCACTATACTAGATAGTGTCAAAACAAGTGTAGACTCAAGTAAAGAAGCAGTAGATTCACTAAGTAGTAGTGCAAAAACTAGCATAGAACAGAGCTTTGAATCCGCCTCAAACGCTCACAAACTACTAAGCCAACAAGGAAGCAAAACCCTCTCACAACTAGACCTACTAACCAAAAAACTCATGATAGAGCAGAAAAATATGCTCAAAAACTCACTAGAAGAGTATAGTGGCTTTGTAGAGGAGTCAAAAACCTCCCTTCAATCACTCTTTACTACTATAGATGAGTTTAATACAGAGTTTACACTCAAAAACAGTGAGACAATAAATGAATTAAGTCAGTCAACTAAAGATAGTATACAGAGTATAAGCTCTGAGTTTAAGGAGCACTCCTATAGAACCCTAGAGGAGATAAAAGCACTACTTGATAAAAGCTCTATAGAGTACATAGCATCTCTAGAAAAAAATGTAAATGAAGGAAAAGATGTACCTATAAAAATAGCTCAAAACATAAAATCTGCCTTCATGCAAGCCCAAAAAGAGATATCAGCCTACTCAAAAAGTACAAACTCATCAATCTTAAGCTCAAAAGAGATGGCTGAGAAGCTAAATGCAGAGATAAGAGAGTCCATAAAAGAGCAAGTAGATGAAAACAAGAAGATAAATGAGGAGATGCAAAAGGGGCTAAGAATCCTTGATAACTCTCTTCAAAATGTCATTATGAACTTTAAGAATGACTATGAGTGGTTTTTGCGAAGAGTTAGAGAGCTTATGGGGGCTGATAGGCTTTGATATCAAAGGAGATTAATAGGTGAGGGATAGTAATGATTGGATAAGCATATCAGATATGATGGCTGGAGTTATGATGATTTTCTTACTCATTACAGTCTCATACATATATGTCACAGAGATGGATAAAAAAGTGCTTGAAGAGAAAAACACAAAACTAGAAGAAGCAAACAAAAAGATAAATGATATAGCTACTACCTATACTAGCTTACAACTAAATCTCAACCGTGCTTTAAAAAGTGAGTTTAGCGTGGATTTAGACAAGTGGAATGCGGAGATAGATGATGATAACACACTAAGGTTCAAAGAGCCAGAAGTCTACTTTGATGCTGGAGAGAGTGAGGTAAAAGAGCGCTTCAAAAAGATACTTGAGAATTTTTTTCCTAGATACATAGATATACTATCTCAACCTCAGTTTAAAGAGTATATTGAGGATATAAGGATTGAAGGACACACCTCAGATGAGTGGAATGTGGCTTCTACTATAGATGAGAGATACATAAAAAACGCGGAACTCTCACAAGCTAGAGCTCTAAATGTACTTAGGTACTGCTTTGCCCAAACAGATATTGATAGTCACAAGAACTGGCTTATAGAGGTATTAAGAGCTACTGGTCTTTCATACGCAAAACCTCTACCAAATGAAGATGCCTCAAGACGGGTTGAGTTCAAAGCAGTTGTTAAAACCAAAGAGAAGATACTTGAGATTTTAGATATAGCGGAAAAAATAGATAGTGTTTCACAAAGTCGCTAAAGCCTCAACCCTAAAAGGTGAACTAAATAGTAGTGAGATACTCACAGAAAAACTCTACAGCAGAGGTCTACAAGCTAACTTCTACGATAAGCTAGAACTACTAGATGGAATCTACATAAGATATCCTAACTCACTCTTTGTAAAAACCATCATCTATAAGCCTATCTTAGAGTATCATCTTTTCAAAAACTATGGATTTGAGCCATTTCATCTATTTTTTTGTGATACGCTAAAGAGTGCAAATCTAGATGAGTATAGAGCTGTAATAGTTGATAAAAACAAGTTTTTTGTAAATGTTAAACAAAACAGAGCTGATATCTCCATCTATAGAGATAAGCCTCTTAGTATATGCCCTCAGTGTCTTATGAAGCTAAACTCAAACTTCAACAAAGAACTAAACTCCAAAACATTTGATATAAAAAAGCATCTCCAAACCAGCTACTTAAAAGCCAATAATGAACTTTTTGATATAAATCCAGAAGAAAAAACCACACAGAGCTTCTTAAAAGAGTGGTATAAAGTAAGGGATTTTTTACTAATAGTCAAAAACTCCTACTGCTTAGAGTGTAATATTAAACTAAAAGCTCCAGAGTTTGCATCACTCCACTACTCTATTTCAGATGAACTAGGAGGAAAAACCCCAAAAATAGAGCTTCTATGCCCAGTATGTCACTCCAAAAAGTCTGGACACAAAGAGATAAAAAATAGTAAAATATATAAATTGTTTTTAAATTTCAAAACACAACAAATAAAAAACAGCAAGAGATAGGGAACATTATGGAAAGGAAAGATAAGCAGGAGCTATATGTAGTAGGTATAGGTAGCTCAGCCGGTGGGCTTGATGCGCTGAAATCTTTTTTTAATGGTGTAAAGAGTAGTGAAAACTTAGCTTTTGTAATCATCCAGCACCAAAACCCAGAGCACAAAACGCTACTACCCAAACTTCTAGCAAAAAACACTAATATACCTATAAAAATCATAGAAGGAAATGAGAGCATAGAGCCACAAATCTATGTAGCTCCACCGGGCAGAAATGTAGAGATAAAAGGGGGTAAATTCATTCTAAGTCCACCAAGTGGAGGCTACTCACCATCTCCATCTGTTGATTTCTTCTTTGAATCACTAGGAAATCAATACGGAATGAGGTCTTATGGTGTTATACTCTCAGGAACAGGAAGTGATGGAAGCATAGGTATTAGAACCATAAAATCAGAAGATGGGATAGTTTTTGCTCAAGACTTAGATGAAGCAGCTTATGATGGTATGCCAAGTAGTGCTATAGAAACAGGTATAGTTGACTTTGTCCTACCAGCTTCCTCTATGGCGCATGAGATAGATAGACTTTGTTCTACTCAACGAGATGGGATACTTGCTCACTTAAAAGATAGTGAAGATAAAGACCTAAATCCAATATTCACACTTCTATCTGAGGCAACAGAGGTTGACTTTCGCTACTACAAGCCAGCAACTGTAGCTAGACGGATAGAAAGAAGAATGGTTGCTACTCAAAACTATAATATCAAATCCTACAAAGAGTATATACAGAGCAACCATCATGAAATAAAGCTACTTTTCAAAGACTTACTTATTGGTGTTACATCATTTTTTAGGGATACAGAGGCTTTTAATACTCTAAGAGAGGCTATTCAAGACTACATAAAAAAGAAATCAAAAAAATCCCTAAGAATCTGGAGTGCAGGATGCTCAACTGGAGAGGAAGCTTATACACTAGCAATCTTACTATATGAGCTTCTAGGTGAAAAAGCGGGAAGTTTTAATGTAAATATTTTCGCCACTGACTTAGATGAGGACTCTATTATAAAAGCTAGAAAAGGCATATACCCTCAAAGCTCTTTTTTAAAGATGGACAAAAAAATACTTAGTAAATACTTTATTTTCAAAAACGGACATTTTGAGGCAACTAAAAAAATAAGAGATATGATTATATTTTCAAAACACAATCTCATAAAAGACCCGCCTTTTGTCAAGCTTGATATGATATCTTGTAGAAATATGATGATATATATGGATCAAAACACCCAAAAAAGGCTATTTGAAATATTTCACTACTCTTTATGTCCTGAAGGAATACTCTTTTTAGGTAAATCCGAAAATGCTTCTGGAGAGACAAGATACTTCAAGCCAATATCTCAAAAGTCAAAAATCTTCAAGAGAGTAGCAGGTATAGGAAAGACTCCTATGTCTATCTATGGTCGAAACAAAAAGCCAACACCTAATATATCTACGCCAGAGACTCAAAACTCCCTTGAAGATGAAATTACACAAGCTATAATGGATACCATCATTAGTAACCACTACTACTCCTGTGTGGTACTGAATGAAAACTATGAGTTACTATATACTCAAGGAGACATCAGCAACTACCTAAAGCTTCCTCAAGGCAGGATGAATGCGAACATCTACAAGCTAATAAATCCATCTTTTAGTGTAGAACTAAGAGCTATTATCACAAAAGCGCTCAAAGATGGTACTCCGGCAACAAAACACACTATTATCAAACAAGATAACAAAAGCATAAAAGTAACCATACATGCAGCATCTATAAAATCAGCATCACATGGTAACTTCATAGTTCTTCTTTTTAAAGAGGAGGATATATACGAAATCACTGAGTCAAAAGAGTATAGTAGTAGTGATAATGACATAAAACTAAGAGAAAAGGAGCTTGAAGATGAGCTCAATGCTACACGGGAGTATCTACAGACTGTTGTAGAGGAGCTAGAGACTAGTAATGAAGAGCTTCAAGCACTAAATGAAGAGCTTCAAGCCTCAAATGAAGAGCTTCAGGCTACTAATGAAGAGATGGAGACTAGTAATGAGGAGTTAAGTTCTACAAATGAGGAGCTTCAATCAGCCTATTCTGAACTAAAATCACTCTATAGTGAAAGAGAGGAGAAGCGAAAGGTTCTTCAACTATATGTAGATGAACTAAAAGACTCCCAAAAACTTCTAGAGGCTAAAAACAGAGAGCTTATAGACTTTCAAAGAGAGCTTAGCCAAAAAGAGCATATGCTAAACTCAATATTTCAAGCCTCAAATATCGGTATCTGCATCACAGATGAGGATGGAATGTTTATAAAAGTCAACAAAGCCTACGGGGATATATATGGATATAGCGAAGATGAACTTATAGGCAATCACTTTACAAAAGTCGTTCCTCAAAAAGACAAAGAGATGGCTAAGAAGGCTCATGATGATTTTATAGCGGGTAGTTGTGAAATACCTGCAGAATGGGATGTTGTAGGCAAAAACAACGAAAACATAAAAATACTAGCAACAGCAGCGAGACTACATCCAGAGGGAGACACAATCCACAAAATAACAACTATCATGGACATAACAGAGTATTCAAAAGCCCAAAAAAGAGTTATAGATAGTGAGACAAAGTTTAGGACTATTTTTAATAGCACTACTGGAATAATTTTTATATATCCACTAAATGAAGCACTAAGACCTGAGGGAATAGTAGATGCTAATGCCTCAGCACTAGAGTTTCTTGGATATAGTAAGAAAGAAATCCAAGCCCTAAGTATAAGAGATATTATAAAAGACTTTGATGAAAAAGCTATTGTAGAGCTACATGAAGAGCTTATGACAAACAGACACAAAACATTTAAAAAACAGATAGAAAATGCTGATGGAAACCTAATATCTGCCCAAATAGACGCTTCACTCATAAATATAGATGGTAAAAACTCCGTTTTGATGATAGCAAGAGAGATAAGCAAGAAGGAAAATAGTTAGATGGATAAAGAGCTAGCTCTAGCTATTTTTAATGCTCAGACAGATATGGTTATTATCACTATTGGTGGTGAAGAGATAGAGATGTGTAACAACGCTTTTTTGAGCTTTTTTGAATACAAAACCCTAGAAGAGTTCAAAAAAAATTATAAATGTATATGTGAGCTTTTTGTAGAGGAAGATGGCTATCTACAAAAAGAGCAAAACAACATATCATGGATAGATGAGCTTCTAAGTAGAGACGATAAAAGCGCAAAAGTTAAGATTGTATTTAGAAAAAAAGAGTACATATTTCTCATAAAAGCAGCAAGCATAGAGCATGATTCAAAAAAAAGAGTTGCAGTTAGCCTTCATGACTACACAGATTTAGAGACAAAAGCAATATCACTAAGAAGGGAGTTAGAGTCTAAAAATAGTGATATTATCAAGATGAACTCTATTTTCAAGCTCTCTGAAGAGTATCTTAATATAGGGATTTTTGAGCTAGATGTGGACTCAAAAAAGCTCATTGGAAGTGATGGGTTTTATCACATACTTGATTTGGATAAAAAAAATGCTGTAACTATAGATGATGTACTAAAAAGAGTGAGCTCACTAGATATTACAGATATAGAGACCTCTATAGTACATATGCTAGAGCACTTTACTGAAGGCGCTTATAGCTTTAAGATTGTCACAAGTGATGGGTCATTGAAGTTTATAAAAGCCTACTTCAAGCCAAAAGTGATAGATAGAAGAAAGAAGTTTGTAGGATTTTTTCAAGATAATACTCAAAAATACCTACTTGAGAAACTTCAAGACCAACAAGAGAGTATGGACTTTCTAAAGCATAAAATAAAGTCACAAAAAGAGATGCTAAACTCCATAGCACACCACTGGAGGCAACCACTAACTGCTATATCACTCACTATTAACAATATAGAGTTTGAGATGGAAGAGAAATGCATACTAGATAATAAAATAGTAGATATGCTAGAGTCTGTGACTGATAAAGCACAGTTTCTATCCAAAACCATCAATGAGTTTATCAACATCTCCTCCTTAAAAGAGTCCAAAGTAAGTATGGAGATTAAAAGAGAGATACAAAGAGTAATAAACCTAAATTCACCTTTTTATGAAGAAAAAGGAATAAAAATATCAGTTTTTTCAAACAAAGAAATACATCTAACAATCTTCAAAGAGGAGCTTCTAAATATCATAGAGTCATCCATATTAAACTCAGTAGAATCCATAGAGAAGAAACGCTCAATCCCTCAATATCAAGACCTTCAAGGCTCAGTTGAGATACACATAAATGAGATAGAGAACAGATGTCGCATAGAGATAAGAGATAATGGTGTTGGAATATCAAATATTGATGCACAAAAAGTCTTTGAACCCTACTATACAACAAAGTTTATGAACCCGGGTGTAGGTCTATCACTCTACTTTGCAAAGGTCATTATCAACACTCATTTTGATGGAGATATATATTTTGACACAAATATAGATAATGGAGCAATACTAGTTATTGAGCTTGGCTCTAACACTCACTAGCTCTACACTCTCCAAACTCTGGCTGGAGCGTTAGATGGGTGATACCCTGTTTTTTTACTATATCTAGTATGCTTTGGTAGTATGTATCAAACTCACTAAGAAATATATCACATAATTTCAAGAAGCTGAAAAGAGTTTTGATATAATTTAGTACCACGATAAAATAGAAAGGCAATAATGACTGACCCGGCTAAATATTTTAAGCAGTATAGAGATGCTTTAGGCTTTACAAATCAACAAAGTGCAAAAGAGTTTTTTACAGGAAAAGATATTGCACCCAATATAGACTATAGCTATATAGAAAGTCTTAATCAAAGAATTGTTGATATGTTAAAAAAAATTAACTGTGTAGTGTACAACAAACTCTCAGTAAAAGAGCTAGATACTTTTATAGAAAAAAACATAATCAATCCATACTATATTATCAGAGATTCGGATTTAATTCCAAGACTTAATAACCAAGGAAGAAGACCAGAGCAAGTTCTTTTTTCTTGGTTAAGAGGATATGCAACACTACAATACTTTACTCCTGCCATTTTTGTTATTTTCAATATAGACAACGCCAATATTGTTCAAATAGGTGATGATAATCTAGAGAAAATTGATACATTCAAAAGAACTCCTATTGCTGACTTAAGAATCAAACTAGATAATGAATACATCAATATAGAAGTTCAATCTGGCTTTCAAGGTATCAATGATATAAAAGAACACAAAGTGCGGGAAGCAAAGAGAGTTTATGAAACCGAAAATATAAAAACAATCTGTATGCACATGGATTTACATAATGGACAAGTTGCTTTTGTCAGACTTGATGGCATTAGCGATGATGATGTTAATTTTATTACGAGACAACAGATGGAAGGTCAAAGTGTATTTACTATAGATCAAAACTACTTTAAATGGCGCATAATGGACAAGCTACCAAGATTAGCAGATTTAGAGCTACATATATGAAGCCAAAAGCGATTGAGGTTTTTGCAGGTGCTGGTGGGTTAAGCCTTGGTTTAAAAAGGGCTGGATTTGATATTATATTAGCCAATGAGCTTGAAAAAGATTTTGCACAAACATACAAGGCAAACCACTCAAGCACTAAAGTTATATGCGCAGATATACGAAGTGTTGATTTTAAGAATGAAATTGAAAAATTAGGATTGCAAAAAATAGATTTACTTTCTGGAGGTCCTCCTTGTCAAGGCTTTAGCACTATTGGTGCCAAGAAAGAACACGATCCTAGAAATAATCTTTTTCAAGAGTATCTCCGTGCTGTGTCTGAAACTAATCCAAATTTTATAATTTTTGAAAATGTATCAGGCTTTAAAAAACTATACAAAGGAAAAGCATTTAAGTCTATAGTCAATGGGCTAAATGAATTAGGTTTCAATACATATGAATCTATTCTGGAAGCTTCAGATTTTGGTCTACCTCAAAAAAGAGAAAGAATGATTATCGTTGGATGGAAAAAAGAATTCATAGATATAAAAAGACCAAACCCAACACACTCAGACATACATACCATATTCGGCTCAATGAAAAAATTAACACTTATTGATGCCATATCAGACCTGCCAGAACTAGGTGCAAATGACTCTAAAAGTCTCTATAAAACAGAGCCACAAAATGAGTTTCAGAAGTCTGCAAGACTAAACTCTTATAAACTAACTGAACACAATAGTTCAAATTATGGCTCTAAAATGCTAGAAATTCTATCATTAATTCCAGAAGGAGGAACAATCGAAAATATTCCAGAAGAGCTTAGACCTAAAAACTATTTTAAAAATACATATGCTAGGCTACATCCAGATAAACCCTCACCTACTATAACAAGAAACTTTGGTACCCCATCCTCATCTAGATGTGTACATCCTTTTCAAAATCGTGCACTAAGCACTAGGGAAGGAGCTAGACTGCAAGGCTTTCCTGATAATTATCAGTTTTTTGGTAGTAAGACCTCAAAAAATCTACAGATAGGAAATGCTGTACCTCCTATACTAGGAGAAGTAGTTGGCAAAGAAATAATAAAATCAATATCACTTACCAAGGAGCTAAGCAAAGTTAGAAGTCAAATATTTGAAATAACAGATTGATAAAACCTAGCACTTGCCTATCCTGCACTCTCCAAACTCTGGCTGGAGCGTTAGATGGGTGATACCCTGTTTTTTTACTATATCTAGTATGCTTTGGTAGTATGTATCAAACTCACTTATAGATATGTCCTTTTCAAACCCTATGTGAGCCTCTAGGTGGACTGAGTGTTCATCTAAGCTCCAGATATGTATGTGGTGTATATCTTTGATTCCTTTAAGAGCTTCAACCTCTTGCGTTATAACCTCACTATCAATACCCACAGGTGCAAACTGCATTATCATAGACATACTCTCTTTAATAATCCCATAAGAGCTATATATGAGATAAAGAGCAATACCAATAGATATAATAGGGTCTAAAAAATACCATCCAAAAAACATCATACAAAGTCCACCAACAAGTAAGGCAATAGAGCTCATAACATCAGTTAGTAGGTGCAAGTAGGCGGACTTTATGTTTAGGCTGTCTTTTGAGTCTTTGTGTAGCAAAAGTACACTTAGGAGGTTTAAAGTAATACTCAAAATCGCCAACCATATAACAATAGAGGACTCAATAGGCTCAGGACTTAGCAACTTATCAAAAGACTCAGCTATCAAAAAGACTCCAACCCCTACTAAAAGCATAGAGTTTATAAGAGCTGCTATTATCTCTGCTCTTTTATATCCAAATGTTCTTGTTGAAGTAGAGCTTTTTTTGGAGATTTTGGTTGCAAAGAAGCTTATAATAAGAGAGCCTACATCACTGAAGTTATGCAGTGCATCTGCTAGAAGTGCCATACTTCCAGAGATGAGTCCTCCGATTACTTGAGAGATGGTTATGATAAGATTTAAGATAATAGCAATAAAGAGATTCTTACCTCTTAAATCACCATGGTGGTGGTGAGTATGGTTGTGACTGTGGTCGCTATGTGACATTTTCCCCTCTTTTTTAGCTAAATCTTGATATTATTTTATATGGAGTTTTATAAATCAATAATCTTAGTTTTTATCATAGCAATACTTTCCATAATAGTATCTAATCTATTCCTAAATAGCTTTGGTCTAACGCCCCTTGCGGTAGGTATACTTATAGGACTTATGCTCTCAAGTAGACTAAAAGGAAGAGTAGCACTAAGAGATAAAGGCTACACTTTTTGTGCTAAAACACTTCTTCGCATAGGTGTAGTTCTATATGGCTTTAAGATAAGCTTTATGGATGTGTATCACATTGGGTATGAAGGTGTTATTATAGCGGCTTTTATGGTGTTTTTTGTCTTCTATCTAACTTTTATCTTTGGGGTAAAGGTCTTGAAGATGGATAGGGAGCTTAGTGCACTCACTTCTTGTGGAAGCTCTATATGTGGAGCAGCTGCAGTCCTAGGTGCAGAAGCAGTTCTTAAATCAAACAACCACAAAACAGTAGCAGCCATTGGTACAGTAGTGCTTTTTGGAACACTTTTTATGTTTTTGCTACCTATTGCTTATAATTTAGGTTTTTTTGATGGCTTGAGTACAAAAGAGATAGGAATTTTTGTCGGGGCAGTTACTCATGAAGTCGCTCATGTCGTAGGTGCATCAAATGCTATGAGTGAAGAGATACAACTCTATGCTATCATAGAAAAAATGCTAAGAGTTATGATGCTAGTACCACTTCTGCTTGTTCTACCATTTCTTTTTAGTCAACAACAGTCTAAGAAAAAAATCTCTTTACCTCCATTTGTGCTTTTTTTCATAGCTGTAGTTGGCTTTAACTCAGTGGTTGAGCTACCTTCATACATTCTTTATGGAATAGAGCAACTTGACCTACTTCTTTTGACTATGGCGATGATTGGCTTAGGAGTAGAGACAAATATCAAAAAGCTAAAAGAGACAGGTGGAAAGCCTTTTATACAAGCTAGTTTTTCAGCTATCTTACTCCTTATTAGTGGAATAGTTATGTTACAACTATTTTGACTCCTTGGGTAGCTCTATAACAAACCTAGCACCACCCTCTTTATCTACTGCATATATTCTTCCTTTATGATGCTCTTGTATTATTGTTTTTGAAAGAGATAGTCCAAGTCCTGTACCTTTATCACCCTTTGTACTCTCGTATTTATCAAAAAGTCTCTCTTTTATCTCATCACTTATACCCCCACCATTATCTTCTATATATATTTGAGTATGGCTACTACTATCCTCTCCCCCTATTATTATCTGCCCTTGTTCTTTTTTAAGATTTAGATGTTCAGTAATAGCATCTCTAGCATTGTTTAAAAGATTTAAGACAACCTGCTTATACTCATTTGGGTACCCATAAGCCATAAGCTCTTTTTCTATTTTTATATCTACTTCTATATTGTGGTGTTTTAGTTGTGGTTGTAACATACTGACAATCTTTTTAGTCTCACTACTGAGCCTAAAAGATGTCTTTTGCTTGTTGGGTTTAAAAAACTCTCTAAAGTCATTGATGGTTTGCGAAAGAAACATCACCTGATTTATTATAGCATCAGTATCTCTTTTTAGACTCTCCTCATCCAAAGTACCATCCATATAGTCATCATAAATAAAATCACTAACCATTGATATAACATTTAGAGGTTGTTGCCATTGATGAGTGATAGCTCCTAGCATATCACCCATTGCTGCCATCTTGGAGTTTTGGATAAGCTCTCGTTCATGCTCAACTCTTTTTTCTGTCTCCTCTTTTACTCTCTCCTCAAGCCTATCTTGATACTCTTTTAGCTCAAGGTGAGTCTTTACGCGTGCTTTTAGCTCTTCTGAGTTATAAGGCTTTGTGATATAATCCACTCCTCCGCTTCTGAAGCCCTCTACAACACTCTCATATTCGCTCTTAGCAGTGACAAAAATCACAGGAATGTTTGATAGTTCACTATCTTCTTTTATTATTCTTGTTGTTTCAAAACCATCCATTACAGGCATCATAACATCCATAAGAATCAAGGATATCTTGTTTTCTTTTAGTTTCTCAAGTGCCTCTTTTCCACTTTTTGCAAAAACAGAGGGGATTTGTGCATCTTTTAGCGTAGATGCAGCTACTTGTATGTTTTTGACATTATCATCTACTATTAGTACATTATTTTTATACATCTAATCTCCATTTTTTATAGGTTGCTCAAGGGGTTTATAGAAATAAAAACCTTGAGAATATTCAATACCAAACTCAACTACTTTATTAAGTACCTCTCTACTATGAACAAATTCAGCTACACACTCACACTTCAAGGCTTTTGCCATACTAGTTATTGTCTCAACTACTACTTGACTTCTCTTACAAGTATTTAGATGCTTGATGAACTGCCCATCTATCTTAATCTGATCTACCTCAAGGTCCATAATGCGGCTGAAGCTTGCCTGCTCTGAACCAAAATCATCAAGTGCTAGAATAAATCCCGCATCTTTTAGGGACTTTAGCTGATCTATCACATCATTTGAGCCATATACACTAATATCTTCTAATATCTCAAGTGTGACTTGAGAAGGTGATACACTATATATCTTACCTAGGTTTTCAAGTAGCTCAAGAAGGTGACCTCTTTTTAAATCAGCCTCTGTAATATTCACGCTAAAGCTATAGCCCTTAACACCAACATCCTTATAAGCAGAAGTCAAAATCTTAACTGTAATCTCAGGAATAAGCCCCATATCAATAGCAGAAGGTATAAACTCACCAGGTGAGACTATTCTTCCTTCATCCTTTAGTCTTGCTAGGCACTCATACTTTACAATACTACCATTTCTACTATCAACTATTGGTTGATAGAATGGAATTATCATCTCTTGCTCTAGTGAGTCTTGGATTTTGCTCATCCAGTAGAAGTTGTTCTCTTGCTTCTGGAGCATATCTAGTGCTCTTGGATTAAACTCTTCTATTCCACTATTTGCGTTTTGAGCTTCCATCTGTGCTAGCTTCAAATGTTGTAAGAGCTCTCTTCTATTACTTCGACTATATGATATCCAGACATTAAATGAGTGGCTCATTCTCTCAGTAATATGGAATTTACTACTTCTTATACACTCTCTTATTCCCTCAATTGCTTCAAGTACCTCCTGCTTATTTTTATCACTACATATTATTATAAACTCATCAGCACTAAATCTATAGAGTACAGTGTCAAAATTCCTCTTAGCTACATACTCCCTAAGTGTTCTTGCAAGCTCCAAAACTGCTCGATTTCCTACATCAAAACCGTATGTTTGGATAAGGTCACCCCAGTCTTTATACTTTATCATCACACCCCAGACTCTCTCATCTCTATCTAGGTCATGTGTAAGCTTAGCTGCATTATATATACCACTCTCCCTATCAGTAATGAAGCTCTTCTCAAGAGCCTCACTCTTCATTTTTATGGCTTTTTGAAGGTTTTTGTTAAACTCACTAAGTCTTAGTTGTGTAAAGACTCTTGATTGTAGCTCTGCAGATCTAAAAGGCTTTGTTACATAATCCACCCCACCTACTTCAAAGGCTTTTTTAATACTATCTTCACTATCACTTGCTGTAAGGAAGATAATAG